>JACZYI010000196.1 GCA_022571175.1 Pseudomonadota bacterium | reverse complement strand
AGGATGCAGGGACAGAAATCTTTCCGCAGCAAGAATGGCATCTTCATATTCATTGGCTTCATAGTGTGAGTATGCGGCCATCAACTGCGCCCGGCGTGCCCAGGGTGAATAAGGATGTTGACGTTCCACCTCATCAAATAGCGCTGCAGAAACAGTATATTGACGTCGGCCCAGTCTATCAGACGCCATATTATAGAGCACTTCCACATCCCGGGAAATATACTGGTCTTCGTCGTTGGTTGAGCAGGCTGACAGAGCTAAAGACAACAGGATCAAACTGTTCACGAAGACTGTGCGATTTTTACTTCTATTATGTGTTGTATTCATCTATACTACTTCTCGGTATACGACTGTTGGTTGCATTTATATGCGTATTTTAATTGTGCGGGTTGGCCTTTGTTTTAACACGAATTCCGGGGCTTATAACATAGATTCCGGTACCCGGTGCAATGCCAATCATCAACCTAATCCAAGTAAGGTGAGATTTATGTCCAAAACATTCACAAAATATTCTCCGACTCCCGGAGACACAAAGGCTCTGGATCGTGAAATAGCCCACCGGTTACGAGCTAGACGCCGCCAACTTGCCCTGACGCAACAGGATCTTGCCGCTTCAATGAAGCTCTCCTACCAGCAAATCCAAAAATATGAATCCGGTACCAATCGCATCAGTTCTGGACGATTATTCCTTTTGGCTAAAGCACTTGGAGTGAAGCCGATATATTTTTTCCACTCACTGGACTCTGTGCTTGAGACGCCAGAAGAAATCCAAAGTCTCGATAATGACAAGGTTTTGGATCGTCGCGTTCGAAACGCACTGAATGAACTGGTCCTCGCGCTAACCAAATAGACTTGAAAGTGGTCAAAAAAAAGGCCGGAGCCTATATGCCCCGGCCCCAATAAATCAGAGGAAAACTAACAACCCTACTCGTTGTTGGATCGCCTAAGAAATGTCGGAATTTCCAACTGGTCTTCGTCTCCAGCCGGTACCACCCGATCATCTGGCGACAAGCCAGGCAAATCCACACCGTTGCCATTGGAATAAACCAGCCGTGCCTCGTCCTCTTCCTCATCCTCATCCAGATCATCCGAAGCCTGCTGCCGGGATGCGTGGCCAGCATTCTCAGTTTTATGCTCCACTGCAGAAGAGGATTTAAAGCCACCGGTCATGCGTTCAAAAAGGCTGGGACCGCTACGAGCGCTTGATTTGACTTCGGTCCCAGCGGTCCCTTCCTTTGTTTCCACAGGGTCATTGGCATAGTCTGCTTCGGCAAAGGGGTCAGGAGCCTGCATTAAGTCCTCATCCTCTTCGGGCATAATCGCCTCAGGGGTAATAAAAGCGTCTTCGACGGCTGCCTCCGCCTTCGCCGCCTCATCATCTACCGTTTCTTCGGGCTCCGTTTCATCAGGATAATCCACTCGCAGCCCGGTTGTTTGCAAGGCATCGGAGACCTCGGCATCCTCAATCGAGTCCGCATCATGGTCCAGTGGCACATCTTCATCGAGCGTTGTGGCATGAACCACTTCCTGGTCATCACCGGGCGGCTCATCCACATCTATCTCAACTTTTGACGGTTCAGGTTTTTCTTCTACCATCCCCGGGAAATGCACCGCCTGTCCAAGCTTTTCGCCGCTGGTGTTTGTCACTGCCTCAGGCTTTGCAGGTGGCGCATAGGCAACCGCCTCGCCAATACCGGTAGCAACCACTGATATTCGCATTTTACCTGCCAGGTTTTCATTAAAAGCAGATCCCACAATAATATTGGCCTCCGGATCCACTTGATTGCGGATATGATTGGCGGCCTCATCGACTTCAAAGAGAGTCAAATCTTCGCCGCCCGTGATATTGATAATCACACCCTTGGCACCTTGCATGGAGGTTTCATCCAGCAACGGATTGGAGATGGCAGCCTCAGCCGCCTCAATGGCCCGATTATCGCCCTCGGCCTCACCGGTTCCCATCATGGCCTTACCCATATTGGCCATAACCGTTTTGACGTCTGCAAAATCAAGATTGATCAATCCCGGCATGACCATTAAATCGGTTATGCCGCGCACGCCGCAATGAAGCACCTCGTCAGCAATATTAAAAGCTTCCTGGAAAGTGGTTTTCTCATTGGCAATTCTGAACAAATTCTGGTTCGGAATAATGAGAAGCGTGTCCACATATTGCTGCAGTTCCTGAATACCGGTTTCGGCAATTTTCATGCGCCGGGCTCCTTCAAACTGGAAGGGCTTGGTAACCACGCCAATGGTCAGAATACCTTTTTCCCGGGCCTGGCGAGCCACCACAGGTGCGGCACCGGTACCGGTGCCACCGCCCATGCCAGCGGTGACAAAAACCATGTGAGTACCGGCCAGAGCATCTTCAATAGCATCGATAGACTCCTCAGCAGCCGCACGACCGACACTGGGCTGTGAGCCAGCGCCAAGGCCCTGGGTAATCTTGACTCCCAATTGAATTTTTCGATTTGCCTGCGAGTTGCTTAAAGCCTGGGCGTCCGTATTGGCCGCCACAAACTCCACACCTTTCAGGCCCGCCTTGATCATGTTATTGACCGCGTTGCCGCCCGCTCCACCGATACCGATAACCGAAATCTTCGGCTTCAGCTCCGTCAGTTCAGGCATTTTCAGTTTTATAGACATTCTAGTCTCCTTTCCCCTGGTCTGCTTAAATCACCAATTAATTGCCGGGCCTTTTTCAGCCCTTTCAGAAATTTCTTTTGAACCATAATCCAATCCTTTTAAGGCCATTGCCAGTTTGTCCTTGAGTCTGTCCGGCCCGACCATCTCCCAGTTCCCGCGGCCCCCGAACGCCGTGAATGAGGAGGCCAACACAGGTAGAGAATGCCGGGCTCATAGCCGAGTCCGGCAATCCAGAAACGCCTCTGGGTTTGCCCGTTCTGACCTGTTTGTCGAGAATTCGGCCTGCAAATTCGTGCACACCCTGCAACTGGGAACCTCCGCCAGTTAAAACCACGCGGCGCGCACGGTCTCCTTCAAAGCCGCTGTCTTGAAAACATTTCCGTACTGCTTGAAAAATTTCTTCGAGCCGCGGCTGGATGGCCCCCGTAAGCAAGGACCGGGGCAGGCGTTGAGAGCTGCCTTCGTCATTTTCATTTTCACCGAGTTGTAGGACTTCAATCGTTTCCTGCTGATCTGAATGCACAGAAATCGCGCTGCCATAAAGCGTCTTCAAGCGTTCTGCCTTATCGATGGGTGTGAGCAAGGCCCGCGCAATATCTTCGGTGATATTCACCCCGCCGATGGGAATGACGGCAGTATAAACCATTGATCCACCGGCAAAAATTGAGACTGTGGTGGTTCCGCCACCCATGTCAATGCAGGCTGCGCCCAGTTCCATTTCATCTTCAACGAGAGTAGCAAGACCCGAAGCAAAAGGTGAAATTACAATGCCATTCATGTCCAGGTGACCGCGATAAACGCAGGTCTCCAGGTTCCTGAGCGGGCCTGAAGCAACCGTCACCACATGCAAAGCCGCTGATAAAATATCTCCATACATGCCAACCGGTTCTTTCACGCCGATCACCCCATCAATCGCGAAACAGGCAGGATAGGCATGCAAAATTTCATGTTCACCCGGATCAATACGCCCTCCAGCCTCCGTCAGAACCAGAGAGATAT
>JACZYI010000195.1 GCA_022571175.1 Pseudomonadota bacterium | reverse complement strand
AGCACGCCTTCCATTGGTCGACGAAGTCGGGCCAGTCAGCCTCGAACCCGCGCTCCGCGAAGAAGTCAGACAGCTCGAAGATCACGCTGTTGCGCCAGTCGACGACCGTCCCGAAGACGTCGAAGACCAGCGACTTCACGTTCGCGTGGTCGGTTAGGTCGTGGGACATGGCCTCGGCATTGTGACACCGTGCCAGCCAAAGACAAAGCCCCACCAAAGCGGGGTATACGGAAAAGAAGTGTTAGCCGTACCCCCCAAGAATGGGGGTCTAGAGCGGGCACCGGAATGTCGGCTAGATGGCCCTAAGCGGACGTTGGGCTACGAGGGTATGTGAGTCCGGTCGTAGCCATAAGCGGACACCGGCGCCAAAATCCATCGCGCCCAGACAGGCTGACCTGGTCTTCGCTATGGATCGGCTTTAGTCGGATCAGTCCTTCACAGAAACCGCGCCGTCACATTGGCTTGTATGGCTTGACCCCAAGTATTTTTGTGGCCGCGTGCAGAGCTTTGATCGCCTCCCCGTGTTCTCCGTCCTTATGGTAAGCAACGCCCTTGGCGCGCAATGCAATGACCTCCGTCATCTGCATTTTGGTCAATCCAATGGCCTTTCCCATGGCTTGGTCAATGATCTTGGCATCCTTCGGACAGTGTTTGGCAAAAGCCGGCGATGTCATACCAATGAGCACGGCCACAACAATGAAAAGTTGTTTCATGGATTTCTCCTCCCTGTGATGCGCCCGCCGATCGCGAGCGGCGAAGCGAAATGCTTGGCATATATGGGGCCGAAGCCTTTAATTTCACTCTATTTTATGTACGCCCCTGCTGAACCGTATGATCCAACGAACGTCCGCAAAGGGTCATAACCGGTCCTGGCAGACCACGCCCAGCGGCGTCGGCTGTCCGAGGTAGAGCGGACCTCCACGCCAAGAAAGCGGACGTTGCCGCTTGAAGGTCTGCTTTCAGGGGTAGAGCGGTCGTACCAGCGGGTGTACGGAAAGGAACTGTTTTCCGTATAGGTGGATGCCACGGCTGAAACCGGCGGTTCGGCTGGCGGCATTGCAACCGCTTATGCTGTGGGCCTGACAGACCGTTATAATGCTGCGGTGGCTGCCAAGCCCGTTATCAACTGGATTTCAAAAACGCTCACCGGTGATATTTATACGTTTCAGATCGACCATCAATTTCCGGGCATGCCCTGGGATAATTTTGAGCATTATTGGCAACGCTCGCCACTCTCGCTCGTGGGCAACGTGACCACACCCACCATGCTGATGACGGGGGAGGAAGATTTTCGCACCCCCATATCAGAGGCCGAGCAATTTTATCAGGCTCTGAAATTGAGAAGAATTGATACCGCCCTGGTGCGTGTGCCTGACTCATCCCATGGCATTGCGGGCCGACCATCGCGACTGATCGCAAAGGTGGAACATATTCTGGCATGGTTTGCGCGTTATCAGACCAAAATAAGCCAAGATGACTAAAGCGAAACCTACATTCCGCGATCGCCTGCCGCGAAGCCGATTGGCACGCATTATTATTGGTCTTCTGCTCATCATTATGGGTATCTTCGGCTGGTTGCCCATTATTGGTTTCTGGATGATACCGCTCGGGCTGGTGGTGCTATCGGTTGATATATCCACTGTGCGGAGCTGGCGCAGGCGCATGGAGGTAAAATGGGGTCGCCGTAAAAAGAGGAACAGAGAGGGTGAGTGAAGAGCAGGCATTGGCGGTAAGCTTTGAAGATGTGACAAGCGCCGCTGTCCGGCTAAAAGGGCATGCCACCAGAACATCGTTGCTGCGCTCGATGGAGCTTGACCGGATCACCGGTGGCAGGATTTATATAAAGCCCGAATGTTTGCAATTATCAGGCTCGTTTAAATTCAGGGGCGCTTATAACCGCATTTCCCGCCTGAGCGGTGAGGAGCGCGAGAGAGGCGTGGTCGCCTTTTCCTCGGGCAATCATGGCCAGGGTATTGCGCTGGCGGCCTTGATGGAAAAAGTGCCTGCCACCATCGTCATGCCCACCGATGCCCCCCGGATTAAGCTGGAGCGCACCAAGTCTCACGGTGCCACCATTATTCCCTATGACCGGGAGCGGGAAAATCGTGAAGAAATAGCGAACGCCATCGCCGCTGAAACCGGGGCAGTGTTAATTCCTTCCTATGATGACCCCTTTATCATTGCCGGGCAGGGAACCTCTGCACTTGAAGTGACAGAAGACACGAGCGAGCTTGGCATTGCACTTGATGCCTATCTGGTTTGCACTGGCGGGGGCGGGCTTCTGGCGGGTTCGTGTCTGGTGATGGATAAATTGTCACCCGGGACCGCCCTCTATTCGGTGGAGCCGGAACATTATGACGATCATGCGCGCTCATTCATCGCCGGTGAAATATTATCCGTGATGGAGGCTCCGGCACCCACCATCTGCGATGCGCTGTTATCGCCCAGGCCGGGCGAGATGACTTTTGCCATAAACAAGCGATTTGCTGCCGGTGGGCTTACGGTCAGTGACGGGGAAGTGTGTCATGCCATGAAATTTGCGCTCGAATATCTGAATCTTGTGGTGGAGCCCGGGGGCGCTGTGGCGCTAGCTGCGGTCTTGGCGGGCAGGCTGGAGACCAGGGACAAACATATCGGACTCATCATCACCGGCGGCAATGTGGACACCGATATATTGTTGGCGCTGGTGAAGGACTAGTGCCGGTAATCGGGTTTTAATTTATAGTGATCGCCTTCAAGCCCATCAAAAACCTCAACAATAGCCGGGTGATTCACCGGCCCGCCATCCTGGTCGAGCAAAAGATTTTGCTGGGACACATAGGCTTCATAGGGGCCGTATTCATTTTCAGCCAGCAGATGATAATAGGGCTGTTCCTTTGCGGGCCTGATGTGTTCCGGAATGGACTGCCACCATTCTTCGGAATTTGAAAACTCCGCATCCACGTCAACGATCACTCCGCGAAACGGAAAATACCGGTGGCGAACCAGTTGCCCAATGCCAAATTTTGTTTTTGGCGAAATTTTCACCGGGGTTATTTTTGCTGGTGTATCACTCATGGTGCAACTCTTTTGTTTTTGCCTGATTCTGCATTCTGTTTTCTATATGAGAAACATCGGGGCCAAAGTAAAGATGTCATCAATCATAATTGATCGGCGATGATCAATCCGCCGTCTATCACCATGCTCTGGCCAGTCATATAGGCTGAGGCATCGGAGGCCAGATAAAGAGCAGCGCCGGCAATGTCATCCGGATCGCCAATACGTCTCAGCGGGGTGCGGCTTTCCACATATTTCCGTTTGTCGTCATCTTCCCAAAGGGCGCGGGCGAAATCGGTCTTGATCAGACCCGGCGCGATGCAATTTGCCCTGATCGCCATTTTTCCCCATTCGAGGGCAAGATTCCTCACCAGCTGGAAATCGGCGGCTTTTGAGATGCCATAAATTCCCACATTCCTGTTACCCACAAGCCCGGCAATCGAGGATATAATGATTATAGAGCCGCCGCCCGCTTCCGCCATGCCGGGAGCGACCATATTCGCTAGCCAGAAATTAGACCTGACATTGGTGCCCATGATTTTGTCAAAGGCCTTGTCAGAGACATCTTTCATCGGGCCATAAACCGGGTTGGTTGCGGCATTGCAAACCAG
>JACZYI010000194.1 GCA_022571175.1 Pseudomonadota bacterium | reverse complement strand
GTGCAAGGACCTAATCGAGCGGTTTGAAAATGGTAGCTTGATGATTGTCTCTCCCGATGTTGGAGGTGTGGTCCGCGCCCGCGCCTACGCCAAACGATGTAAGGACGCGCCCCTAGCCATAATTGATAAGAGGCGCGAGCGGGCCAACGAATCTGAGGTCATGAACATAATCGGCGACGTGCAGGGCCGCGCTTGCGTTATTGTGGATGATATTGTCGATACCGCAGGTACGATGTGCAGCGCCGCCGATGCCCTTCTCGAGGCAGGCGCTAAAACCGTTGATGCCTATATTGCTCATGGCGTCCTCTCAGGCGGCGCAGTTGAACGGATTACGAATTCAAGCCTTGAAAGCCTTGTTATAACTGATTCCATTCAGGCAACAGACGCGATCCGCGAGTGCAAAAAGATTCGTATTTTGTCGGTTGCACCGCTGATTGGCGAAGCCATCAGTCGGATTAGCAACGAGACCTCCGTTTCCAGCCTGTTCGACTAGGTCGAACGGCGGCCTTACCGGTTGCAATTCCAGTTCTGTCAGGCTAAAAGGCAGCCCGTCTTTAAACGAATCCAACCGGACATCCCTGGAGGTCCGATTGGTCGGGTCGCATAAGCGATCTGCCTTTTCATTTGTGGAGATTGAAATGAGCAATATTCAACCCCTCGCGGCCGAGCCGCGTGAACGGGCTGGAAAGGGATCCGCCCGCGCAGCCCGCAGGGCTGGCTTGATCCCGGCCGTAATTTATGGCGATAAAAAAGATCCGGAAATGATTACCATAGCCAAAAAAGACCTGGTTCGTCTTATCGGTCGGGGAACCTTTCTGACCAGTATTTTCAATATTGAGACTAATGGCACTGCCCAACAGGTATTGCCCCGGGACGTGCAGCTGGATCCGGTAACAGATGTGCCCATTCATGTGGACTTTTTGCGTCTGACCAAAGACACCAAAGTCACCATTGACGTGCCCATACGAATTGTTGGCCAAGATGACTCTCCGGGCCTGACCATGGGCGGCGTTTTGAATATGGTGCGCCATACCATTGAATGCATTTGCCCGGTCACTTCTATTCCTGATTTCTTTGAAATATCGGTGGCCGAACTCGACATGGGCGGCAGCTTGCATTCAACCGCCATTGATCTGCCTGAGGGCGTGACCATGACCATTTCTGATCGCACTTTTACCATTGCGACCATCGTGGCACCGAGCCGCGTGCGCAGTGAAGAAGAACGCGAAGCCGATGAGGCCGCTGAAGCCGCTGCTCTTGAAGCCGAATTGCTGGCTGAAGAAGGTGAAGAAATTACCGAGGGCGAAGCAGGAGCAAAGGCTCCAGCAGATGAGCCCGGGGAAGACGCCGAAAAGGCAGAAGAGTAAAGGGGTTATGGGGTCAGCCATGCGGACCCTGTTCCAGATCGATCATGCTCCTGTTTGTTGGACTTGGAAATCCGGGCGAAAGCTATCGGAATAACCGGCATAATGTTGGCTTTATGGCCATCGATGTGATTGCTGGGCGTTATGGCTTTGACAAACCCAAGGCCCGCTTTCAGGGCGAATGCCAAAGTGGTTCCATTGATGGTGTTAAAATACTACTTCTGAAACCCCGCACTTTTATGAACCAGTCAGGGCGTTCAGTGGGTGAAGCCATGCGCTACCTGAAGATCGAACCCGAAAACCTGGTGGTCTTTCATGACGAACTGGATATTTCTGCCGGTAAATTAAAAATGAAAACCG
The DNA here is from genome assembly GCA_022571175.1 of Pseudomonadota bacterium. Lineage (GTDB taxonomy): Bacteria > Pseudomonadota > Alphaproteobacteria > Sphingomonadales > SMXR01 > JACZYI01. Next base: position 1,924 of record JACZYI010000194.1, on the reverse strand, counting down.
GTGGCGGAGCTTCGGGCCATAACGGCATTAAAAGCCTGATCGCTCACATCGGGCCTGAATTTCGCCGGGTCCGGATCGGGATTAGCCATCCGGGTCATAAGGATGATGTGCATGATTATGTGCTCTCGAATTTCAAAAAAAGTGACACGGACTGGCTTGAGCCTCTGCTGGATCAAATCGCCGAGGACTCTCACTGGCTGGCCAAGAGCAATGATCCACGCTTCATGACCGCTGTGGCCCTCGAGAAGGATGATAAAGCCGAAACATCACCAGAGGACCAGACCTAGTGGGATTTCAATGCGGCATTGTTGGCTTGCCCAATGTGGGCAAATCCACACTCTTTAATGCCCTGACAGAAAGCGCCGCGGCAGCGGCGGAGAACTACCCTTTTTGCACCATTGACCCCAACATTGGACTGGTGCCGGTTCCTGATGATCGGGTTCATGAACTGGGTCGGATAGCGGGATCAGCAAAAGTTGTCGAAACCCAATTGCAGTTTGTGGATATTGCCGGACTGGTGGCTGGCGCCAGCAAGGGCGAAGGGTTGGGCAATAAATTCCTTGGCAATATCCGTGAGGTGGACGCCATCATTCACGTTCTTCGCTGCTTCGATGATGACGACATTTCCCATGTTCCGGGCGATGTTGACCCCGTCCGCGATGCAGAAATTGTAGAAACTGAATTGATGCTGGCAGACCTTGAGAGCCTTGAGCGCAGGCTGGAACGCGCCATCAAGAAAGCTCGTGGTGGTGACAAGGATGCCAGGGAGTTGGTTCAATTATGCGAAGAGGTATTAGGATATTTACGCCAAGGCCAACCGGTAAGATTGATCAAGACAGAATCGCCCGGGAAATGGCCGGCTGTCCGTGCCCTGGGGTTGGTCTCTGCCAAACCGGTACTTTATGTGGCCAATGTGGATGAGACGAGTGCGGCCTCCGGTAATGCATATTCTGAAAAAGTGGAAGAATTAGCCGGGCGCGAGGGAGCCGCGGCGGTGATAATTTCCGCAGCCGTAGAGGCTGAAATTATCCAGCTTGCAGATAAAACCGAGCGCACGGAATTTCTTGGAAGTCTGGGCCTGGAGAAAACCGGGTTGGCTAAAGTGATTGGGTCCGGTTATCGGTTATTGGATATGATCACCTTTTTTACCGTCGGCCCCAAGGAAGCCCACGCCTGGACAGTGCGCAAGGGCGCTACCGCGCCAAAGGCGGCAGGGACAATCCACACGGATTTTGAACATGGCTTTATTCGTGCGGAAACCATTTCTTATGAAAATTATGTGTCCTTGGGCGGCGAACAAGCCGCCAAGGATGCCGGTAAAATGCGCCTTGAAGGCAAAGATTATCTGGTCAAGGATGGTGATGTCATGCTTTTCCGGTTTGCAAACTGAAGGGGCCGTTCATGGCCAGAGACCCACGATTTAATTATTTCGACGAATTTACCCTTGGTGCCAGCATCGAGTCTGGTACTTATGAAGTGACGGAAGAGGAAATAGTTGAATTTGCCGGGAAATATGATCCCCAGTTTTTTCATCTGGACGCGGTCGGCCTCGCCCGAATCGTACTCGTATTCGATCCAGGACTCGCCGGGGATCGAGGCGCCCTTCAGGATCAGCTCGACGCGCACGCCGATGTACAGGTTCGGGACCGCCGCCCGCACGCGCGTGATGATCTCGCGCAGGAATCGTGTCCGGTTCTCGAAGCGCCCGCCGTACGGGCCGGGCCGCGAGCGGGCCGAAAGAAACTCGTGACCCAGATAGCCGTGACACGATTTGATGTCGACAAATTGAAACCCGACCGCCGCCGCACGCGTGGCTACGCGCACATAGCTGTCGATGATCGCGTCCACCCCGCGAGACTGCTCTGCGCTGAGCTCGATGCCGTCGAAGAGCACCACACGCGCATGAGCCAACCGCCCCTCCCCC
>JACZYI010000193.1 GCA_022571175.1 Pseudomonadota bacterium | reverse complement strand
CGCCGGGAACCGACCCCTGGTGCGCGGATGCCTCCTGGATGAATTTTCTCGATGCCATGATGAACGGGGAAGAGCACAGCTACACGGAAGTTGGCATTGCCTATATGTTGATGGGAGATACTCCGGTTTCCAATGCCGATCCCTTCGCCACTGAATTTACCAATGATGAAGACTGGGTCACGGACATTGGCGCGCATTTGATGATGCTGGTGCCCGGGGCTGATAGCCTCATTGGTATTTCACATGACCCCAAAAATGGTGGACCCTGGGTGATGTGGCCGGGCACGCCCTATCAGCATATTATGGTGCCGTTGAAAATGGCATCAGATTAGGCTTCGCGAACGCTTTTCCGTGCAAACAATCTGTGAGACGTTAGCATAAAGTATGACTTTTATCCCGGAGCTCAAACAGCGCGACATGTTCGGGGTGGCCGTGGCTTGTCTGGTGGTTGGCTGGGTCGTGACCGAAGGGATTGGCTCTCTCGAAACTGCTCTCACCCTGCCCCACTGGTTCCATAAGGTGGTGACTTTCCTCACGCTGGGTTGAGGGAGGGAAGTAAACTTGAATCAGATGAGGAAGGACTAAACCATGAAAGTTTTTGCCGCAATTATCCTGGCCACCACCCTGCTCTGGACCCTGCCCGCCTCGGCGCAAGACCAGCCGCTTCGGATATTTATCTCGGTTGATATGGAGGGCATCGGTGGCATTGGCACCAGCGCCATGACCGGCTCCAAGGGCAAGGATTACGCCCTCGGCCGCACGCTCATGACCGAAGAGGTCAACAGTGTGGTGGCGGCAATTTTCGCCGCTGGCCCGGCTGAAATCCTGATCAATGATTCCCACGGCGACCAGCGAAACCTGTTGCACACCACCCTCGATGAACGAGTGAAATACATCCAGGGCGACCAGAAAATATTCGGCATGGTGCAGGGGCTGGACGAGACTTATGACGCCGCTATTTTCATTGGCTATCATGCAAGGGCCGGAACCGAGCGCGGGTTTATTGCCCACACAGGCTCGGGCGCGGTTAAAGGCCTGTGGCTGAATGGGGTGGAAGTGGGCGAAGGGGGCATGAACGCGGCACTGGCCGGTGCGCTCGGTGTGCCGGTTATTCTGGCCTCTGGTGATGATGTTTTTGCCGATCAGTTTGCTGAACTGACCGGAGCCATCACCGTCACCACCAAAACTGCCATTACTGCCAATGTGGCAGAGCTTATCCACCCCGAGCGCGTGCGTGAAAGGCTCGCCGATGCCACCACCTTCGCGCTTGATGGATTGCCGGAAGCGGAGCTTTTCACTGTGGGTGAACCGGTGACCCTGCGCATGCGTGTGGACCACACCATCCGGGCAGATATTTTGATGGCCATTCCCGGCATGCGGCGCATTGATGGTGTGACACTTGAATATGACGGCAAAGACATGCTGGAGGTCTATCCCCTCATTCGGCTGATGTATAAATTCATCAAGCCGTAGCAGAAAATGGCAGCGGAGCTTCAAAATGCGCTCCAAACCCCCTAATCTTCATGTTTCTTAATTCGCCTTCTCCATTCTCTCGCCCGTAAAATCAGACAAATTTCTGAGTCACAAGAGAGAGGATAAAAAAATGCGAATAATTTCTATGACCCTTACGGTGCTGCTCTTGTCTGGCATGGCCATGACAACCCCCTCCCAGGGACAGCAGCGGAACATTTTCGCCGATCCCCAGAATTTGCAGGTGCTGCCAGCCGATATTTCACCGGGTGAGCTCAGCAGCATTATGCGGGGCTTTACATCCTCACTGGGACGGCGATGCGCCCAGTGCCATATGGGCGAGGAAGACATGTCCATTTTTGACTATGATTTTGCCTCTGACGAGCGTCCGCTCAAGCTGGTTGCACGCGAAATGCTGAAAATGGTGATGAGTATTAACCAAACCATCAGCGGTATTGACCGGGGGCCGGACTATGAGGCCATAACGGTCACCTGCATTACCTGCCATCGCGGCACCAACAAACCGGTGATGATTGAATCAATCATGGATGACGAGATTGCCACCGGTGGTGGTGATGCGGCGGCAGCCAAATATCGGGAATTGCGCGAAGCCTTTTTTGGCGGATTCGCCTATGATTTCTCGGCCGTTGCCATGGCGCGTTACGCCGATAATCTTTCCGCAGCGGGCAATGGCGAGGCCGCCATTAAACTCCATCTGATGAATGTTGAGTTTAACCCCAGCGTGCCCCGGGTTTATTTTTCCATGGGCAACACCTATGAACGCGAAGGCATGCTGGCCTTGGCTATTGCCACCTATCGCAAGCTCCTGGAAGTTGACCCGTCGCTGGCACTCCGGCTGGAGCCCGGTATTGCAGAGCTTGAAGAGCAACTGGCAGCGCAATAACTTCCAAATTGCCCTCAAGCACTTTTTGGGGCGAGCTGAATACGGATTGCTCGCCCCGTTGTTTTTAACTATATCCCCTTTTCAATCATAGCCTGACCCGCTAGCCTTCTCCGGTAAGGGGGGCATCGGTGCTATTCAATTCACTCACATTTGTGGTGTTTTTTGCTATTATCCTGGCGCTGCATAATGCGCCCTTTTCCTGGCGCACCAAAAAATTCAACCTGCTCACCGCAAGCTATCTCTTTTATGCCGCGTGGAACCCACCGTTCGTTGTGCTGTTGTGGATATCCACCGTGGTGGACTGGCATGTGGCGCGCTGGATTTACGAGGAGGACCGTCAGGCCCGCAGGCGCATGCTGCTGATACTCTCTCTTCTGGTCAATCTGGGCATTCTCGGTTTTTTCAAATATGGAAATTTCCTGCTGGAAAACTGGCAGACGCTGATGGCTACTTTCGGCATTGATTATCAACCGCCGGGCTGGAATATCATTCTGCCAGTGGGCATTTCCTTCTACACCTTCCAGACCATGGCCTATTCGCTTGATATTTATCTGCACCGCGCCAAACCAGCCAAATCATTCCTGGATTTTGCCTTGTTTGTGACCTTTTTCCCGCAACTGGTGGCCGGACCGATTGTGCGCCCGACCCATCTGATTCCCCAGTTTGAACAGGAACGTCGAGCCACCAAGGCCATGCTGCTCTGGGGTCTGGGACTGATGACTATCGGCATTTTCCAAAAGGTGGTGATCGCTGACGGGCTTCTGGCACCGGCGGCAGAAGATGTTTTCAGCTCCACCGAGACCCTTAGATTTGCCGATGCCTGGCTCGGCACGCTGGCCTTCTCTGGCCAGATATTCTCGGATTTTGCCGGTTATTCCACCACCGCAATCGGCGCCAGCATGGCGCTCGGATTTTCGCTACCCACCAACTTCCGCTTTCCCTATGCGGCCATTGGTTTTTCAGATTTCTGGCAGCGCTGGCATATGACGCTGACCCGGTTCCTGACAACCTACGTGTTTTCGGCTACGTTGCGTCTAAGACGGTCCATATCTCTGTTCTGGGTCGCGGCCGTGACCATCCTTACGATGCTGGTTTCGGGAATCTGGCATGGTGCGACCTGGGTGTTCATCCTTTTCGGCCTGTCACATGGGATCGCTCTCGTCGTAAATCGGGTGTGGCGAAACTACCATCTGCCCATGTGGCCGGTCCTGGGCTGGGGCATCACGTTCGTTTTCGTGACCGTCGTAAACGTCCTGTTTCGCGCCGAAACCTGGGACGGGG
>JACZYI010000192.1 GCA_022571175.1 Pseudomonadota bacterium | reverse complement strand
ACCGAAATCATGGTAAATTCGCGGTCATCTTCATCCCTTGCGTCACTCGCCCCGGTACTGATCAATAAAATTCCGCCATCGGGCATGGCATCCCGCGCGTTGAGCACAAGGTTCAGAATGGAGTTTTCCATCAAGGCCTTGTCCACCATGCAATATTCTCCCGCCACATCGCCAAGTTCAGTGTTCAGGGTAATTTCACTGCCCAAACTTCTGCTGAGAAGGTCGACTATGCCTACAACCACTTCACCCAAATGAACGGGTTCAGGATGCAGGGGTTGTTGACGGGAAAAAGCCAGCAAACGTTGCACCAAGGCGGCGCCCCGCTCGCCTGCACCGATGCAGCGTTCAATCAATTTGCTTAGCTCCGGTGCTGACGTTTTCGATGCCAAAAGGTCCAGATTTCCCATCATGATGCCAAGAATATTATTGACGTCATGCGCTATTCCGCCAGTGAGTTGACCAACTGCTTCCATTTTCTGCGCCTGGATCAGTTGCGCTTCAATTTCTTTCTGCTCGGTAATATCACGGGTGGTGCCCACCATGTGAACAGGGTTACCAGCGTGGTCATAGGTGACCTCACCGGTCTGTTCGACGGTTTTTATGACGTGGTTATCCAGTACAATTCTGTGAGTGAAGCTATAGTTTGATACTTCTTTGAGGCTCTTCATATTGTATTCTTCCAGGACTTCAATGTCATCTGGATGAACATGCTCTAAAAAATAGCCATAAGTGATCCCAAAGGCTTGTGGTTCCAGGCCAAAAATACGGTAGCTCTCATCGGACCACCATATTTCACCCGTCAGTATATTCAGATCCCAGGTGCCAGTCTTGGAAATACGTTGGGAATTAGCGAGACTTCTTTCAATTTGCTCCGCTCTGTGGCGTTCGGTAACGTCTCTCAGCACGGCGGAAAAATATACTTTGCCAGCAACCTCAAACTTGCTGACTGCGGCTTCTGCCTGAAAAAAACTTCCTTCCCGGGTTTGTCCCCTTATCTCCGGGCGTCCGCCCATCAGATGACGCGATTCCTTTCCGCTCGCAAATTTATCGATCAAAGACTTGTGAACTTTGCGGCTGCTCTCGGGCAAAAGTATTTCAAAATGTTTTCCTTCGATATCCCCACTCTTATATCCGAACAATTCTTCCGCAGCCCCATTAAAAAGCACAATCCGGTTATCTTGATCTATAACCACAACCGCTTCACCCATAGCCGCCAGCAGTTCGCGCAGAGGGCCATGGGTGGCAAATTCCTGAAAATCCTGTTCGGCCATGGGTTTTCTGATACTTTCGTTTTGTTTCGGAGACTTATGAGGAAAGCCGCAAGCCGCCCAAGTCAAAATCACAAGAGCCGGACTTTAGCAATTAGAAAAAACACTTCAAGTGAAAGCTTGCCATTCAAGTCTCATACGGGAGCGTTCGAATCCTGGTCAATCAGCTATAATATTTCCGTCCCAAGGTCTGAAATGCAGGTGAATTCGGCTTCACATATCCTTGGTCCAGAAAATGCCCCAGGCGTTCCGCCAATGCTTGTTGCTCTGCGAGGGGTTGTTTTTCGTTTTTCATTGGTTAAGTCTCAAAACCTCGGGTAATTAATGTATTCTCTGAAGCTGCTTCAGGTTCAAATGTTTTTTTCCCGGTCGGGGGAAAGCGGATTCATGACCAGCAAAACTCTAAGTCATTTGAAGGGAGACACCGGCTTTCCGCTCAGGAAAATTACCATTGCCCAGGCACTGGACCAAGCCGCCAGGCGATGGGGCGATCAGGACGCCCTGGTGGTGTGCCACCAGAATATCAGATGGAGCTGGTCAAAATTGCTTGTCCAGGCTGAAACACTGGCAAAAGCTTTCATAGAGCTGGGGCTCGTCCCCGGGGACCGCATTGGCATCTGGTCACCCAATAATTGTCAATGGGTGACAACCCAGTTTGCCACCGCCAAGGCTGGCTTGATCTTGGTAAATATCAACCCCGCCTATCGCCTATCTGAACTTGAATTTGCACTCAATAAAGTAAAATGCCGGGCGCTGGTGACCGCTCATCGCTTCAAGTCCTCAGACTATATCGCCATGCTCCGGGATTTGATGCCCGAGATTGGATCGAGCGATCCTTTATCTTCAGACCGGGTACCCGCTCTGGAGTTTATCATTCGCATGGGGGACGAAAAAACCCCGGGCATGCTGAATTTCGATGACCTGATGAAGCGGGGCAAAAAACTCGATGGTGAAAAACTGAAGGTAGTTGAGAATAGCCTCCACGCGGATGAGGCCATTAATATCCAGTTTACATCCGGCACCACCGGCTTGCCCAAGGGCGCAACCCTCAGTCATTATAATATTATCAACAATGCCGCGATTGGCGCGCAAACGCTCGCTTTAAGTGACCGCGATAAAGTATGTATCCCGGTGCCTCTATATCATTGTTTTGGCATGGTCATGGGAGCGCTTTGCTGCCTCATGTCCGGCGCCACCATCGTGCTGCCGGGGGAGGCATTTGAGCCTGGGGAAGTTCTGGATGCGATTGAGACCGAGCAGTGCACCGCCATTTATGGCGTCCCCACTATGTTTATTGCCGAACTGGAGCATCCCTCATTTTCAAGCCGTGATTTGTCATCACTCCGGACTGGAATTATGGCGGGAGCGCCCTGCCCCATTGAGGTCATGAAGCGGGTAGCCAATGACATGGGTGCCAGCGAAATGACCATCGCATATGGCATGACCGAGACCTCGCCCATCAGTTTCCAGACCGAACGGGATACACCCCTGGAACTTCGCACCTCAACCGTAGGAACCATTCAGCCCCATGTGGAGGTTAAAATCATTGATTCAGACGGCACAACCGTTCCCATCGGCACCCAGGGCGAGCTCTGCACCCGTGGCTATCTGGTCATGCGAGGTTATTGGGACGATGAGGTGCGCACCTCTGAGACTATTGACAGCGAAGGCTGGATGCATACCGGCGATCTCGCCACCCTGGATGAAGCGGGCTATTGCCGCATTACCGGACGTCTGAAAGATATGATTATTCGGGGGGGTGAAAATATTTTTCCCAAGGAGATTGAGGATTTTCTGTTTGCCCATCCCTGCATTCAGGATGTGCAGGCCTTTGGCGTTCCCGATGCGCGTTTGGGTGAAGAACTGGCATGCTGGATAAAATTGAAGGATGGCCAGAAAGTGAGCGAAGATGATGTACGGGAATACTGCAAAGACCAGATCGCCCATTATAAAATCCCGCGCTATGTACGCTTTGTGAACGAATTTCCCATGACCGTCACCGGCAAAATACAGAAATTTGAAATGCGCAAGGCCATGATGAAAGAGCTGGGACTGGATTAAGGTACTGGCCGCATTTCTTTATTGAAAATTGACTGAACCAATAACTCTGGCTGCCTGGGAATCCACGGCAAAGAGGTTGGCGCGAGTGTAAAAACCACGTTGACTGGAGATTGCCGAGGCAGGTTTTGACAAATCCACATCCATCAGTGATGCGATTTCAATGAGCCCCATGCCCTTATAGTCCTTGCCGATAATAAAACCCACATCGGGAATTTCCACCAGCCAGATATCCTTGGCACTAACGCCCTCATTCCCCTCTGCTTCAAGCGCGCGAATAAAATTTTCGATATCGAAATCAGTAGGCGCATCACCACTGAGCGCTTCGATCAGGTCTTTCGGGATAAA
>JACZYI010000191.1 GCA_022571175.1 Pseudomonadota bacterium | reverse complement strand
GGTTCTTTCCATGGGAGACCACCTCGCCGCGTCAACGCCCATTATTGACCGAGAGAGCGGCGAGATTTATCGGGGTCGCGTGCCCGCCCGCTCGGTTCTGGTGCCAGGAACTATGCCCCACAAGCCGTTATCTGATGGAAAACCGGGTCCGGGGCTGAGTTGCGCAGTTATCGTCAAAAAGGTGGATCAGAAAACGCGAGATAAAACGGCCCTCAATAAATTACTGAGAGAAATATGACCGGTGTGGGTGATAGTAAATTAAGTGATCTGGACCCGGTTCAGATGGCGGTTGATCTTGTACGGAAACCAAGTGTCACACCAGAGGATCATGGCGCATTGGATCTGGTGGAAGGCATTTTACAAAGCATGGGCTTTGAATGCCAGCGCTTGCCATTCGGTGAGGAGGGTGAAGACCGGATCGATAATCTCTATGCACGGCTTGGTACCAAATCGCCAAATATTTGTTTCGCGGGACACACGGATGTGGTGCCAACGGGCCCGGTAGATAACTGGTCAGCGCCACCCTTTGAGGGACTCATCAAAGACGGATGGCTTATGGGACGTGGTGCCGCAGATATGAAGGGCGCGATTGCTGCTTTTCTATCCGCCTGTTCGGCCTTTGTCGCTGAGAATAATGGTCCGGGTCGGGGCTCGATTTCCCTGTTGATAACGGGCGATGAAGAAGGCCTTGCCATTAACGGCACCGTTAAAATGGTCGAATGGCTCAAAAATAAAGGTGAAGTGCTGGATGGTTGCATCGTGGGCGAGCCCACAAACCCTGATGCGCTGGGCGAGATGATAAAAACTGGTCGAAGAGGCAGCGTCAATTGCATTTTGACTGTTTTGGGACATCAGGGCCATGTGGCCTATCCAGAACGAGCTCATAATCCAAATCCGGATTTTCTGAAGCTTCTTTCCTGTCTGCCTCAGGGACCACTTGATGAGGGCAATGAAAATTTCCCGCCGACCAATCTCGAAATTACCTGCCTTGAATCGGGAACCGGAGCTTTCAATGTCATCCCGGGCAAGGCTGCGGCAAAATTTAATATTCGTTTTTCCGATGATTTCAAACCCGAAAGGCTCGAAGCCCTTATCAGGGGAAAACTGGATGGTGCGGGCATTGCCTATGACCTTGATCTTTACTTCAAGGGCGTATCATTCTTTTGCCCCCCCGGTGTGCTGGCAAAGGCTCTTTCGCACGCTTGCGAAAAGTTTCTCGGCAAAACACCTGAGTTTTCGACCACGGGAGGGACATCAGATGCCCGTTATATTCAGGAACTCTGTCCTGTAGCCGAGTTTGGTCTTATCAGCAAAACAATCCACGCCATCGACGAAAAAGCGAAAACCGATGATATTCTCGCCCTGAGCCAAATCTACCGGCTCACTCTCGAAGAATTGTTGGGTTAAGCCTTGACCCTCGCCGAACACTGCATCCGGGGTCTTTATGCGGGCTGGCGTATTTTGTGGTTTGATAGAAGCACCATCGGCTTTCTTGAGACGGGCGGTCGCAGTGTCCTTCGCTCATTTATGGCACTTGGGATTGCCGTTCCCCTTTACCTTTTAACCATATATCTTGTTGGGTTGGACTCCAATGCACCGAGTATGGCACGAGCTCCCGCGTGGCTGTTACTCGTCAGCTATATGGCAGGCTGGCCGATTTTCGGCTTTCTCATGTTTCATCTCTCCGGCTTTCTGGGTGTTGGACAAAAATTCTCAGGCTTCATCACACTCTTTAACTGGTGGCGTATTTATGCCCTGCTTCTGGTCTTGCCGGTAAATATTCTAATGGCTTATGGACTGGTTCCAGCTCTGGGGGCAGATGTGCTTTTGATCGCCACAACAGGGCTTGTGATTGTCTATAAGATATTTCTGGTGCGCGTGGTTTTAACAACCAATTATTTTCAAACCGCCTTGATTGTCAGCCTCGACATCATTTTGTTTCTTATCTTGGAGGACAGTATTTTAATCGCTTTCAGACCAATTTAGTAATCCACCCGCAAAAAATAGAGGCCTTCGGGCGGGGCATTAAATCCGAGCTCGGTGCGATCCTTTGCTTCCAAACAGTTTTTCAGGTCATCTTTTGTCCATTTGCCTTCGCCCACCATTTTCAGGCAGCCAACCATGGATCGCACTTGATGGTGCAGGAATGAGCGTGCGGATGTGGAAATTCTGATTTCTTCGTCTGACCATGTCACATCCAGTCGTTCGAGGGTTTTGACAGGGGAATTGGCCTGGCAGCGAATGGAACGAAAAGAGGTAAAATCATGTTTGCCGAGCAAGATTTCCGCAGCCTCCGCCATTTTTTCCTTATCCAGCGGTACTTTGACATGCCAGGCGCGTCCACGATCAATGGTGAGTGGCGCTCGTCTGTTGATAATTCGATAGCGATAATGGCGTTGAGTAGCGGAAAAGCGGGCATCGAATTCTGGATCCACTGATTCCACTTTCAGGATAGCAACCGGATGCGGTCGGAGGCAGGCGTTCAAGCCCGCCTGTAGCCTGTCGGCGGTAATTTTCATCATCAGGTCAACGTGAGCCACTTGTCCCCGGGCGTGGACGCCAGCATCAGTGCGACCTGCCCCCATTATTCTGACCGATTCTCCCGACAGTTCCTTTACCGCCTTTTCGATAGCTACCTGCACTGAGGGACCATTTTCCTGGGCCTGCCATCCCACAAAGGGGCCACCATCATATTCCAGTGTCAATTTGAACCGCTGACTCACTAAATATCATCCATCATAGAGCCTTGTGGCACTGGAAATCCCCGTAGAAAGTCAGCACTTTCCTGTGGTTTCTTGCCGATCCGTTGAAGCCTGGTAATTCGATAAATACCCTCGCCACAACCGATTGAAAGCTTATCGTCACTGGATTGTCCGGGGGCTACGAAGCCTTCCTTAATTTCACCGCATATTATTTTTATCCGGTTTCCCTGATAGGAAAACCATGCGCCAGGCCAGGGGTTCAGCGCGCGCACCTTTCGGTCGATTTCAACGGCGCTACAAGACCAATCGATCCGAGCTTCCGATTTGTCTATTTTTTCAGCATAGGTTGCCTCGCCCTCTTGTTCTTTGGCCACCACAGGCTCTTTTTCAATCAACTCAAGGCTTTTCAGTAGACAGTCTGCACCCAGGGCGGATAATTTGTCGTGAATCATTCCCGCCGTATGGGAAGGTTCAATTCTAAGGGAAGCCTGCGCCAGTATGGGCCCCGTATCCAGGCCCTCATCCATCTGCATTATGGATATGCCCGTTTTCTCATCACCAGCCAGCAGTGCCCGCTGAATGGGTGCGGCTCCCCGCCAGCGCGGCAAGAGAGAGGCGTGCAGGTTGATACAACCGTATTTTGGCAACCGAAGAATACTGGCAGGCAAGATCAGACCGTAGGCGACCACGATAATAACATCTGCCTCCGCACCAGCCAATTCATCCTGCACGGAAGAGTTTTTTAGTGAGGGTGGTGTGCAAAGCGGCAAGCCCATTTCCCCGGCTTTTATAGCTATTGGTGATGGCCGGTTACTCTGGCCGCGACCGGCGGGTCTTGGTGGTTTTGAATAGAAGGGAGAATCGCTCTTGACTACATGCCCGGCAACTATTGCGCAGGCTGCGAAGCAAGGGACTACAGCTAGTATCCAGATCTTGGTTCAATGCTTCCGCAATGTATTGGCAAATTCCATCATCTGTCATGG
>JACZYI010000190.1 GCA_022571175.1 Pseudomonadota bacterium | reverse complement strand
CCTTACCTGGAGTATATAAACAGAGAGAGATTTTAGATAATCAACCAGTTTTAGCTGTTAAAAATGGAGTAATAAATTTAGAAACATTTCTTCTGGAACCATTCAATAAAGATTTTTACCTTACTAAGAAAATTCAGGTGTCATATAATCCAGAAGCTAATGGACCAATAGGACAGAAATTTCTCCACTTGTTTGCCTCCAACAGTGCATGCCTTCAAAGCTCTTAAACGTAACACCTGAGATATTCTTGTCTATTGTCCAAATATGTTGAATTTTTGCAGACCAGACGCTGCCTATTTTTTCTAGCAAAATCTTGAAGATGCGGGGATTGTCAATGCCGCCCGATTCTGCTGCTAACAGTGTCACGGAATTCGGCCCGGAGCGATCTAATACACAGGCTGATTCCAGATCATGTGGATAAGGTATGCTCGTACCTCCAGATGCTGATGAGAACCCGTTGGTCAACTGTATTTTGGTGATTACCAAGACGCCGAGAGCGTTTTTTTCCGCCACCCCTATTCTTGAAGGGGCTCCAGGTGAACTTGCATTAAAGTCATCTCCATCTTTGGTGTCTTGTATGAAAAAATAGTTTTCGCCTGACGTGGAAATCGATGCAATGGCGCTATATGTAATCGAGCCACTATTTACAAGGTATGCCGCGCCGGAATTTTGCGGCCGTGTTGTTTGACTGTATGCAATCAACCCAAACAAGATGACAGCTAAAAATACTATCGGCAACTTCGAGTCATTCCTTGATGACGCAGCCGTGCCTGATGAATTATCCGTCATGTTCCCCTCCCGATATTTCAAGACTCACCCCTGACGATGAGAGCAGGGATACTACCAGAAAATAGAATAAAAATAAAGAAATACACCTATAAGGAGTCATATTTATGCGCATAGTGGCGTCCGCCAGAGGTTTGCCACCAGCTTGTGAGAATGTTCGCGGTAGTTTTTGAGCCGCTTAATTCAGGCGGGGAATGGATACGGGCAGTTGCAGGCCATCTTCGGTAAACATGCTGTCCAGCAAATCCTGATTGATGTAGATATCCGTGCTGGCCTGGAGAGCCGCCTGATACTGGGCCAGAATGTCCTGCTCCAGCTCGTCTCTGATGCCGGACCGCAGGGAGCGCAGCCGGCCGGGGTTTTCCAGCGGGTTGCCCTTAATCACCTCATCCACGCGAATAATCACATAACCATCGCCGGTGGAGGCCCGTTCCATGTCGGTCTCGCCTGCAGGTGTGGAGAAAATCAGACTGGCCACATTGGGGGCCACGCCGATATTGCGACCACCCAGCGATCGCCGGAGATAGTCGGTCTCGATAATATCACCGCCATATTCGAGCGCCAAGCCATTCATGGCTTCCCCCCGGCGCACTCTGGCCAGAGCATCATTGGCGCGCTCACCCGCCAGCCGGTTTTGCTCAAGATCAAACCAGCGCTGGCGCACCTGGTCGGCCACATCCTCATAGGGTTTGACCACAGGGGCGATAATCCCATTCACCTGAACCAGATAATATCCGCCGTTATCCATCTCGAATAATTCCAGTTCGTCTTCGGGAAAAAGCGTAAAGGCCGCCGCCACATAAGGCAGCAGGTCTTCAATGCCTTCGGGCAGTTGGCCCTCGGAATTGAGCCCGCTTCTGGCCAGTCGCTCATATCTGAGAATTGTCAGGCCGGTGGCTCTTGAAATGTTCTCCATATCGCCGCCGCCGGCAATTTCATCATCAATTTGAGCCGCCACATCAAACAGCGCACCAATGCCCTGATCTTCCGCCACCAGCTGGCGCAATTCTTCGCGCACCTCATCAAAGCTGCGGAGGGTGCCCTGGGTTATGGAGACCACCCGGAAAACATGCCAGCCAAAAATGGTCTGAACAGGTTCAGTGATGGCGCCGGCTTCAAGCGCAAATACGGCCTCGGAGGCGATTTCACTATAATCTTCATTCACATCACGCCGGCTCAAGGCCCCGAGTGAAATATCTTCGAGGGTAAAGCCGGTGATCTCTTCTGCCAGACTTGCATAATCCTCACCCGCCTGGACCCGGGCATAAAAAGTCCGCGCTGCGTCCTCAGCGGGAATGATCACCACCTCGAGCTCTCGCCTTTCCGGTATCTCATAAAGGTCAATCCGGGCGTCATACTCTTCCCGTAACTGATCGTCTGAAATGGTAAGTTCGGCGGCAAAATTAGCTGGCGAGAGCAGCATAAAACTCAGATCCCGATATTCCGGTGCCATATAAAGCCCGCTGTTATCCTGGTACGAGCTCAGCAGGGCTTCATCGCTGGGCACATCAAGACCGCTGATGGCAGAGGCGGGAATGGTCAGAATTGTGGCCTTCCGCTGTTCTTCACGATAGGCATAAATGGCCTCGACCATCACATCGGGTGCGATCCGGGCGGCAGACAGGCTGTCCAGCAACTGGGCGCGGGAAATATCCATACGCACCAGATTTTCAAACTGATTGGGGGTATATCCAGCCCGCGCCAGAGCCGAGCGATAAACAAAAGCGGAAAAACCACCACCGGGGGTCTGGAAAGCCTGGGTATCCTGTATCACTTCCAGCACGGTGGCATCGGCACCGCGCAGGCCCAGCCCGCGCACATTCTCGTCGATCATGGCCCGGATAACCAACTCTCCCAGCACCACATCATGCAGGCCAAAAGCGATGGCCTGCTGGGTGGTGAAGTTTCCGCCAAACTGACCCCTCAGAGATGTCACGCGGTTCTGAAACTCCCGGAGATAGCTGGTGGCATCAATTTCGGCGTCTTCCACCTGGGCCACAATCAGCCCTCGGGAGGTGAAAATATCGCCAATGCCAAAAATGGCAAAACTGGCAATCAGGAGCCCCATCAGGAACAAAACCACGATCGAATTCATTCCGCCGCGAATGGTTGAAAGCATGCTGTCTTATCCTTGTTATTGGTACCGGTTACAAATCTGTTGCTGATGGTATGGCCGTGTGTTTGCAGCGCACATGGCAGCCATACTAGAGCCTTGGCAAAATCCCTGCAAGCGCCTATAGCTTATGACAGGGCAGGTCCAGAAAAAAGTGACTATACTGCGCTGTGGGCGGCAGCAATTAAGGGATTTTCGATGGCGAAAATTACGCCGATTATTGCCGGAAACTGGAAAATGCACGGGCTTGGCTCAAGTGTGGATCAAATTGATGCGCTCGGTGACTTGCTGGCCAGGGGGCGGCCGAAAAATATTGAAATCCTTATTTGCCCTCCTTTTACCCTCATTTCGCGCCTGGAGGAGGCAGCAGGTGCTGCGGCCATCGCCCTCGGTGGTCAGGACTGTCATCTGGCCGGGTCCGGGGCGCATACGGGTGATATCTCAGCGGAAATGCTGGCCGACGCGGGGGTGAATTATGTGATTGTGGGCCATTCTGAACGCCGGGCAGACCATTCGGAAGATAACGCACTTGCGCTCGCCAAGGCCAGGGCGGTGCACCGGGCCGGGCTCATGGCCATTATATGTGTTGGTGAAAGCGAAGCCGAACGCGATGCAGGTGCAACTCTGGAACTGGTAAAAAAGCAGCTCTCAAACTCGCTGCCAGAAGGCGCCACCGCAGAAAATACCGTGGTGGCCTATGAGCCGGTCTGGGCCATCGGCACCGGGCGCACACCCACGGCTGAGGATGTGGCCCAAGTCCATGGTTGTATCCGCCAGGCGCTGTAGGCCCGGTTT
>JACZYI010000027.1 GCA_022571175.1 Pseudomonadota bacterium | reverse complement strand
TAGAAATCGCGCAGATGATCGACCGGGTTGTCGTAGCCGAACAGGGCGAGTTCGAAATCCGGGTCGCGCTCGAGGATGAGCCGCGCGTCGTCGCGCGCCGCGATGTTGTCGAGAGTGACGGCGACGCGGCTACTGAGCGGGATGGTTTCGCGGGTCATCCAACCGTGGGCGATGTTGGCTTCTCCCAGAAGTTTTTGCTCGACCGAGTTCCGGGAATACGTTTCAAAAGGGCGGAGTTCGAGTGCAACAACGTCCAGAGCGTCACGCTGCGGGCTGTTCAAGTGCCGGCGCAGCGAAACAAGCTGATCCAGCCTGTCCCGGGCCAGCGAAAGAGTTTCCTCAAATTGTCTCTTTCGGTCAAGGCTTCCGGTCTCGCCGAATTCGGCCAGCGAGGCACGGCACATCATAAAGGAACCACGGAAGTCGGCGAGGACTGCCAGCGTGCGCTTCCGCTCCGGGCTTGCGCCGAGATGCTTTTCCTCGTCGATCATGGCGGTGACCGCGTCGAAGATTGAATCGCCGATGGGCACGATACGGAAATCCAGCGCGACTTTAAAGGGCCGGTTCCCAGGGGTTTGGGCGATATCTTCGACCCACCATTGGGATTCCTCCAGCTCATGCAGCAGAAGCCTCAGTTCCGACATCTCTTCCCTCTGTTGCGTCGCGTCGACAGGCCGCGCACGACAGGGTCCACGCCGACGCTCGCGGCCGCCCTGCAGGCGGATGGGGCTGCTGCCCCCCAGCTCGTTTCATTTTGCTGGCGCATCTTCCACAACCGCCGCTTCTTCAGCCACAGCCGCTTCTGCTGGTGCATCTTCGCTAGCAGCATCGTCTTCTATGGGCGCCACATCTTCCTCGTCCTGCTCATCGCTCTCATAGGCGGTTGGCATGGGCAAATCTTCCGGCAGCGGCTTTTTTATTGCATCGGTAATCAGCACCCATCCATTCTTGGAACCAGGTACCGCGCCTCTGATTAGGATCAAATCATCTTCAAGTACGGTCTCAGCCACGCGTAAATTCTGTATTGTTACCTGAGCTGCGCCCATATGTCCGGCCATTTTCTTACCCTTGAAAACCTTACCCGGATCCTGGCACTGGCCGGTAGAGCCATGGCTACGGTGAGAGACTGAGATGCCATGCGATGCCCGGAGACCCTTGAAGTTATGTCTCTTCATGGCACCGGCAAATCCCTTGCCAATACTAATGCCGGCCACATCAACAAACTGGTCTTTCAGAAAATGGTGAACCGTCAAACTGGTTCCCACATCAATCATGCCTTCTTCCGAGACCCGAAACTCGGTCAGCTTTTTCTTGGGCTCAACCTTGGCTTTGGCAAAATGCCCTCTCATGGCCTTGGTTACGCGCTTGGTCTTGGCTGTTTCCGTGCCAATTTGCACCGCCCAATAACCATCCTTTTCGATGGTCCTTTGGGCCACTACCTGACAGTCCTCCACCGCGATTACGGTGACCGGCACATGACGCCCGTCTTCCGCAAACATGCGGGTCATTCCTAATTTTCTGCCGAGTAGACCGGTTCTCATTTCACTATCCTTGCAACTTAATCTCAACGTCTACGCCCTCCGATAAATCCAGCTTCATCAGCGCATCAACGGTATCCGAAGTGGGCTGAACAATATCCAGGAGGCGTTTATGCGTACGAATTTCAAATTGCTCACGTGATTTCTTGTCAATATGCGGAGAACGCAACACGGTATATTTATCAATATGCGTGGGCAGGGGTATGGGGCCACGCACCAGCGCGCCGGTGCGTTTTGCCGTATTGGCAATTTCGTTGGTAGCCTGATCCAGAATCCTGTGATCAAACGCCTTCAAACGTATGCGAATATTTTGTGTTTCCATTACCCTTCGTCCTTCTGTCTGCTGTTAGCCCTATTCAATAATCTTTGCGACCACACCGGCGCCCACGGTCCGGCCTCCTTCACGGATGGCGAAACGCAAGCCCTCATCCATGGCAATCGGTGCAATCAGCTCCACTTCCATGGTGATGTTATCACCGGGCATGACCATCTCCGTACCCTTGGGCAGTTCAACCGCACCGGTTACATCGGTGGTGCGGAAGTAGAACTGCGGGCGATAGTTGGAGAAGAAGGGGGTATGACGCCCACCCTCGTCCTTGGTCAGAATATAAATCTCTGCTGTGAACTTGGTATGGGGCGTGATTGAGCCCACATGGGCCAACACCTGGCCACGCTCCACATCTTCCCGGCCAATGCCGCGCAAAAGCGTGCCCACATTATCCCCCGCCTGACCCTGGTCCAGAAGCTTGCGGAACATCTCAACGCCCGTGACAACCGTCTTGGTGGTCTCCCGGATGCCTACAATCTCCACTTCCTCGCCAACCTTGACAATGCCCTGCTCAATCCGACCGGTCACAACCGTGCCCCGGCCCGAGATCGAGAACACATCCTCAACCGGCATCAAAAAGGGCTTGTCCAGCGCGCGCTCAGGCTGTGGGATATACTTATCAACCGCCGCCATCAGCTTTATAATGGACTCCTTGCCAATCTCGTCGTCCCTGCCTTCCAGCGCCGCCAGCGCCGAGCCGGTGATAATCGGAATATCGTCGCCCGGAAACTCATAAATGTCCAGAAGCTCACGGATCTCCATCTCAACCAGTTCCAGAAGCTCCTCGTCATCAACCTGGTCAACCTTGTTCAGGTAAACAACCAGTGCCGGCACCCCAACCTGACGGGCCAGCAGAATATGCTCCCTGGTCTGGGGCATGGGGCCATCAGCCGCCGAGACCACCAATATGGCACCATCCATCTGGGCTGCGCCGGTGATCATGTTCTTCACATAATCCGCATGCCCAGGGCAATCCACATGGGCATAGTGGCGGGCTTCGGTCTCATATTCCACATGGGCAGTCGAGATGGTGATGCCACGCTCGCGTTCCTCCGGTGCCTTGTCAATCATGTCAAAGGCAATAAACTCTGCCCCGCCACTCTCAGCCAATATCTTGGTAATGGCCGCCGTCAGCGTGGTCTTGCCATGGTCAACATGGCCAATGGTGCCTATGTTGCAATGCGGCTTGGTCCGTTCAAATTTCTCTTTCGCCATGGGTCTTTCCTCCCTTTCCTCAAAAGCTCTATGCCAGCTTTTCCTTTACTTCTTCAGCCACGGCATTAGGCACCTGGTCATAATGTGAAAACTCCATAGTGAACTGGGCCCGGCCTTGGGTCATTGACCTAAGCTGGTTTACATATCCAAACATATTGGCAAGCGGCACATTGGCGTTGATGACAGATGCCGCTCCCCGGGCTTCGGTCCCGCTTATCTGTCCGCGCCTTGAATTAAAATCACCAATTACGTCGCCCATATATTCGTCGGGGCTGACGACTTCAACCTTCATAATGGGCTCAAGAAGCTTGATGCCTGCTTTTGAAGCCGCCTCGCGCATGGCCCCCCGACCAGCAATTTCAAAAGCGAGTGAACTTGAATCCACGTCATGGTAGGCACCGTCATTCAATGTGACCGAAAAATCGATAATTGGAAATCCGACCATATGGCCGGTCTCGGCCACCTGGTTAATGCCCTTTTCCACCGAAGGAATATATTCCTTGGGGATATTACCGCCCTTGACCTTGTCGATAAACTCAAAGCCAGAGCCCCGCGCACCGGGAGAAACGGTCATCTTCACACGACCAAACTGTCCAGCACCGCCCGATTGCTTTTTGTGGGTGTAGTCCACATCCACTTCTCGGGCCAGGGTTTCACGGTAGGCAACCTGCGGTGCGCCAACGGTGGCTTCTACTTTGAACTCACGCCTCATGCGATCAACAATGATATCCAGGTGAAGCTCACCCATGCCTTTGATAACGGTCTGCCCGCTTTCCTCATCCGAGGTGACCCGGAAGGAAGGATCTTCCTGGGCCAAACGAGACAGAGCTATGCCCATTTTTTCCTGGTCGGCTTTGGTCTTGGGCTCAACGGCCACCTCAATAACCGGGTCTGGAAACTCCATGCGCTCCAGAACGATGGGTTTGGATTTATCGCAAATGGTCTCGCCGGTGGTCGTCAGTTTCAATCCGCAAAGGGCAACAATGTCGCCGGTACGGGCCTCTTTAATATCTTCGCGGCTGTTGGCATGCATAAGCAGCATACGGCCAATTTTTTCTTTCCTGCCCTTGACCGAATTCAGCACCTGATCACTGCACTTCAAGACGCCCGAATAGATGCGAACAAAAGTCAGTGAGCCCACAAAAGGATCGGTCATGATCTTGAAAGCAAGGCCTGAAAAGGGCTCATCATCGGAGGCCTTTCTTGACAGCTCCTCGGAGCCATCTTCTGAGGTACCTTTGATGGATTCAATATCCATAGGGGACGGCAGGTAATCAACAACCGCATCCAGCAGCAGTTGAACGCCCTTGTTCTTGAAGGCAGAACCATTCAGGATCGGGACAAAATCATTGGCCAGAGTGCCTTTTCGGATAGCCGCCATCAGCTCTTTTTGGGTAATTTCTTCGCCCTCCAGATATTTTTCAACCAGGGCTTCATCATCATCAATTGCGATTTCCACAAGCTTTTCGCGCGCGGCTTCAGCCGCTTCTTTCAAATCTTCAGGAATATCGACATATTCATACTCGGCGCCGAGGCTTTCGTCGTTCCAGATCACGCCTTTCATAAGCAGAAGATCAACCACCCCTTTGTAGTCCCCTTCTGCGCCAATCGGCAGCTGTAGCACCAGTGGTTTTACCCCTAACCGGTCCTTGATCATCTCCACACAACGATCAAAATCGGCACCAACCCGGTCCATTTTGTTAATGAAACACATTCGTGGCACGTCATATCTGTCCGCCTGACGCCAAACGGTCTCAGACTGGGGCTCAACCCCGGCGACACTATCAAAGATGGCCACTGCCCCATCCAGAACACGCAGGGATCGCTCGACTTCAATTGTGAAATCCACGTGACCCGGTGTATCAATCACATTGATCCTGTGGTCACGCCAAAAACAGGTGGTGGCAGCAGAGGTGATGGTAATGCCGCGTTCCTGCTCCTGCTCCATCCAGTCCATAGTAGCCGCGCCATCATGGACCTCACCAATTCTGTGGCTGACGCCGGTATAATAAAGGATGCGCTCGGTAGTGGTGGTTTTGCCAGCATCAATATGGGCCATAATGCCAATATTGCGATAACGCTCGAGGGGGGTTGTCCGTGACATGCTACTGGCCCTTATTCTTTACCAACGATAATGGGAGAAGGCTTTGTTAGCCTCTGCCATTCGATGGGTGTCTTCCCGTTTTTTGACCGAAGCACCACGATTGCCAGCAGCATCCATAAATTCGCTGGAAAGCCGCTCTTCCATGGTATTTTCATTTCTTTTTCGGGCCATTTCGATCAGCCAGCGGATCGCAAGCGCCTGGGACCGCTCCGACCGCACTTCAATCGGCACTTGATAGGTGGCACCACCCACACGCCGGGACCGGACTTCCACTGTGGGCTTCACATTTTTCAAAGCGTCATGAAAAAGAGCGAGTGGGTCAGTCTTTGCCTTGATTTCAATGGTATCGAATGCCTTGTAGAAAATTCGTTCAGCGATGGACTTTTTACCGTCATACATCAGGCTGTTGATAAACTTGGTAACCACAAGATCACCAAATTTGGGATCAGGTAACACTTCTCGTTTTTCTGCTGCATGACGTCTGGACATGGGTTTTCCTGATTCTATTTGGGCCGTTTGGCGCCATATTTTGAACGACCCTGGCGACGATCAGAAACGCCTTGCGTGTCTAGAACACCACGAAGAATATGATATCGAACGCCTGGCAAATCCTTGACCCGGCCGCCACGGATAAGAACAACCGAATGTTCCTGCAAATTATGGCCTTCACCCGGAATATAGGCGGTCACTTCCATTCCGTTAGACAGACGTACACGCGCAACCTTTCGCAGGGCCGAGTTGGGCTTTTTGGGTGTGGTGGTATAAACCCGCGTACAAACGCCCCGCTTTTGCGGACAGCCCTCAAGTGCCGGCACCTTGTTTCTAACTACCGGGCGTTTTCTAGGCTTCCGGATCAACTGGTTTACGGTAGGCATGCCTGGTCGTTTTCCTTCTCAATTGCGCCCCAAGCGCCCCTCATGAGCATCTCAGTGGCGTCTCAAATTCAATGTGACCGGCATTCCTAACAAACAAAACCCCACCAGGAGGCACTCAGGTCCTCTTGAGAGGTATAAAAAATACCGGTCAAAATATCTCGTTTGCTTGTTCTGCCCAGCGTTTAGCGCGAACCGCTACCACCTGAACCCAAGCGTGGCGCCGTTATAGAGGTTGCCCCCATGAGCGTCAACCGAAAAATATGCTCAAATGCTGTTATTTTCTGCGCCTTTCGGACTATTGCCCGGCAACAGTTTTTGCCCTGGATACCGGGCAAGAAAAAACCCCGAAAAAGAGGGTTTTACCCCCCTTTTTCAAGGTTTGATTTCGTCCGCGCAAGTGCTTATGCCTGCGCAGGTTTTTCCGCTTCCGGCTGTTCGGTTTTAACCTCTTCTATAGCAATCTCCGGCCCTTCAATTGCCATTTCCGCCTCAGCCTCGGCGGCCCGCGCAGCCTGAATTTCAAGATCCCGTTTCTGGGCCTCATTGCGAAGCTGTGCCAACTTTGCACCTGTTCCGGCCGGGATAAGACGCCCGACAATCACATTTTCCTTCAGGCCAATGAGATGATCGACCTTGCCGGCCACCGCAGCTTCGGTCAAAACCCGTGTGGTTTCCTGGAAGGAAGCGGCAGAAATAAAGGATCGGGTTTGCAGACTGGCTTTGGTAATCCCCAGAAGAACCGGGCTCCCGACAGCCTGCTTCTTCTTTTCAGCTTTCAGCTTCACGTTCATTTCGTCGAACTCGAGTGCATCTACCTGTTCGCCTATTAGGAACCTGCCATCGCCAGGATTCTTGATTTCGACCTTTTGCAGCATCTGTTTGACAATGACCTCAATATGTTTGTCATTGATTTTCACACCCTGCAATCGATAGACCTCCTGAATTTCATGGACCAGATAGGCTGCCAGCGCCTCCACTCCCATAATGGCGAGAATGTCGTGGGGTGCGGGATTGCCATCAAGCAGATATTCACCTCGCTGGATGAAATCGCCCTCCTGCACCGCAATATGCTTGCCTTTGGGAACCAGATATTCCTTTGCTTCCTCTTTTTCATCCTTGGGACGGATGATAATACGACGCTTGTTTTTATAATCCCGGCCAAACTCTACCACGCCGTCAATTTCAGCAATAATGGCGTGATCTTTTGGTCGGCGAGCTTCAAATAGCTCGGCAACCCGAGGCAGACCACCGGTGATATCCCGGGTTTTTGCCGCCTCACGCGGAATTCTGGCAATCACATCACCAGCGTTCACGGCTTGACCGTCTTCCACCGACAAAATGGCGTCAACGGACAGCAGATATCGCGCCTCATTACCGCTGGCGAGCGTGATGATCTTGTTTTTCTTGTCCAGCAGCGTGATGCAGGGTCTTAATTCCGATCCTGCATGATGTGAACGCCAGTCCGTCACCACCTTCGAGATAATGCCAGTGCTGTCATCGGTGGATTCCTTCACAGAAATTCCTTCCTCCAGATCCTCCAGCTTGGCCTTGCCACTTTTCTCGGTAATGATCGGAATGGTGAACGGGTCCCACTCCACCAGTTTGTCACCCCTGCTGACCTTCGCGTTTTCATCCACCAGAATTCTGGAGCCATAGGGCACCTTGTGCACCGCGCGTTCACGACCTTCGCTGTCTTCCAGCACAAGTTCAAGATTGCGGCTCATCACCACATGACGACCTTTACTGTCGGTCACCAAATTTTTGTTCCTGATCCTGATGATGGAATCGGCCGAAGCCTCAATGGAAGACTGTTCGTTCACGGTCGCTGTGCCACCAATATGGAAGGTGCGCATGGTAAGCTGAGTACCGGGCTCCCCGATGGATTGGGCAGCAATCACGCCTATGGCCTCACCCACATTTACCGGGGTGCCACGGGCCAGATCCCGGCCATAACATTTTCCGCAGACCCCACTTTTGGTCTCGCAAGTGAGCACAGACCGGATAAGCACCGATGGAACACCGGCGGTTTCAATCTTCGCCACTTCAACTTCATTCAGCGGCGTTCCCGCCTTTATGACGGTTTTGCCAGATACCGGATCTTTAATGGCGATGGCTGTGGTGCGCCCGAGTATACGTTCACCCAGTGTCACGATCACTTCACCACCCTCAACTACTTCACTGACC
The DNA here is from genome assembly GCA_022571175.1 of Pseudomonadota bacterium. Taxonomy (GTDB): domain Bacteria; phylum Pseudomonadota; class Alphaproteobacteria; order Sphingomonadales; family SMXR01; genus JACZYI01. The sequence continues at coordinate 6,303 of JACZYI010000027.1, read as the reverse complement.
GTGATGCCATCCTTGGTTTTGCAATCATGTTCTATGACCACACAATCCTGACTTACATCAACCAGCCGCCTGGTCAGATAGCCTGAGTTGGCGGTTTTAAGGGCGGTATCGGCCAGGCCTTTACGCGCTCCGTGAGTGGAGTTGAAATACTCCAGCACCGAAAGCCCTTCCTTGAAGTTGGATATGATCGGCGTCTCGATGATTTCGCCAGATGGTTTGGCCATCAGTCCCCGCATGCCCGCAAGCTGCTTCATCTGTGCAGGCGATCCTCGGGCGCCTGAGTGGGCCATCATATAGATGGAGTTGATTTCACCCTCACGCCCGGTCTTTTTATCAATCGGGGGGGTTGAAATCATTTTCATCATTTCGTCGGCCACTTTGTCAGTACACTGGGCCCAGGCATCAACCACCTTGTTGTATTTTTCCCCCCGGGTAATCAGTCCTTCCTGATATTGCTCCTCATATTCCTTCACCAAAGTCTTGGTGTCCTCTACCAGTCCTTCCTTGGCTTCCGGTATGATCATATCATCCTTGCCAAAGGAAATGCCCGCCTTACAGGCATGATGGAAACCCAACTCCATGATGTGGTCGCAAAACAGCACGGTCGCCTTTTGACCACAGTGGCGATAGACAATATCGATAACGTCCGAAATTTCCTTTTTGGTCAAAAGCCGGTTGATAATCTCGAACGGCACATTTTTATTCCGCGGCAATTCTTCGGACAGCAGCATGCGACCTGGTGTGGTATCTACTCTCAGCACGACCGGTTTACCGGCCTCGTCCACGGAATTGTAGCGCGCAATGATCTTGCTGTGGAGCGTGACCGCCTTATTATCCAGCGCCATTCTGATTTCGTCGATATCGGCAAAGGCCATACCTTCGCCGATCTCGCCTTTGCGCTCCATGGAAAGATAATATATCCCGAGCACGATGTCCTGACTGGGCACAATAATGGGCTTACCATTCGATGGGCTCAGGATATTATTGGTAGACATCATCAAAACGCGGGCTTCAAGCTGCGCCTCCATTGACAAAGGCACATGGACAGCCATTTGATCGCCGTCAAAATCAGCATTGAAGGCGGCACAGACCAGCGGATGCAATTGAATCGCCTTGCCTTCAATCAGAACCGGCTCAAAAGCCTGAATGCCGAGCCTGTGCAGGGTGGGTGCACGGTTCAGGAGAATCGGATGCTCACGGATGACTTCATCAAGAATATCCCATACTTCACGCCGTCCACGTTCAACCACCTTCTTGGCCTGTTTAATGGTATTGGACATACCCTTTCTCTCAAGGCGAGCGTAAATAAAGGGTTTAAAGAGTTCCAGCGCCATCTTTTTGGGCAAACCGCATTGATGAAGTTTCAATTCCGGCCCAACCACAATCACCGAGCGGCCCGAATAATCCACCCGTTTACCCAGCAGATTTTGGCGGAATCGACCCTGCTTGCCCTTAAGAGCATCAGACAAAGACTTGAGCGGGCGTTTGTTGGCACCGGTGATGGTGCGCCCGCGTCGACCATTATCAAACAGCGCATCGACAGCTTCCTGAAGCATGCGCTTTTCGTTACGGATAATAATATCGGGAGCGCGCAATTCGATCAGGCGCTTGAGGCGGTTATTACGGTTGATAACCCGGCGATACAGATCATTCAAGTCTGAAGTGGCAAAACGCCCGCCATCCAGCGGCACCAGGGGGCGCAGCTCGGGCGGAATTACCGGCACCACTTCCAGGATCATCCATTCCGGTTTGTTGGTAGAATTGATAAAGGCCTCAATGACCTTCAGACGTTTCACAATTTTCTTGGGCTTCAACAGTGATTTGGTCTCGGCCAGCTCCACCAGCAGTTTCTCGCGTTCGCCTTCAAGGTCCACCTGAGTCAGCATTTTCCGGATGGCTTCGGCTCCAATATCAGCGGTGAAACTGTCATCACCATATTCGTCCTGGGCCCGCAAAAAATCTTCTTCCGACAGCAACTGGAAGGGTTTCAGCGGCGTCAGGCCGGGCTCAACGATCACAAAGCTTTCAAAATAAAGCACGCGCTCCAGATCTTTGAGCGTCATATCAAGCAGCAGGCCAATACGGCTTGGCAGCGACTTCATGAACCAGATATGAGCAACCGGCGCAGCCAGTTCGATATGGCCCATGCGGTCTCGACGCACTTTAGCCTGGGTAACTTCAACCCCGCATTTTTCGCAGGTAATGCCCTTATATTTCATGCGTTTGTATTTTCCGCACAGGCATTCATAATCCTTAACCGGACCAAAAATCCGGGCGCAGAACAAACCATCCCTCTCTGGTTTGAAGGTTCGGTAGTTAATCGTCTCCGGCTTCTTGATCTCACCAAAGGACCAGGACCGGATGCGTTCCGGACTGGCGATGGAAATTCTGATCTGATTAAAAGACTCCGGCTTTTGACCGGGCGTATAAAATTTAACGAGTTCTTGATTCATATGCTTAAACTCTTTCCTTCAAGACGCGTGAACCGTCTATTCACCAGATTTCAGTTCAACATTCAGGCACAGTGACCGCATTTCCTTCACCAGCACATTGAAGGATTCCGGTATTCCGGCCTCAAACGTATCATCACCCTTGACGATGGCTTCATAGACCTTGACCCGGCCCGAAACATCGTCCGATTTTACTGTCAACATTTCCTGCAAGGTATAGGCAGCGCCATAAGCCTGCAGAGCCCAGACTTCCATTTCACCAAATCTCTGACCGCCGAACTGAGCCTTGCCCCCCAGAGGTTGCTGGGTCACAAGCGAATAGGGGCCGATGGAGCGCGCGTGAATCTTGTCATCCACCAAATGGTGAAGCTTGAGCATATAGATGTAGCCAACCGTCACCTTGCGATCGAATTTCTCTCCGCTCCGACCGTCGTAAAGCTCTACCTGACCCGAGGAATCGAGCCCGGCTTTTATAAGCATCTCGGTCACATCGGATTCGTGTGCACCATCAAACACAGGCGTTGCAAACGGAATACCCGCTTTCAGATTGTCACAAAGCTCAATCAAGTCCGGCTCATTCAAGGGTTCAATATCAGCCTTGTAAGTATCGTCGCCATAAAAATCCTTGAGTCTGCTTTTCAGATCAGATGAATTGCTGCCGTTGGCTCTGTATTGTTCCAGAAGCTCCCCAATCTGTTTGCCCATACCCCGTGAGGCCCATCCCAAATGGGTCTCCAGGATTTGTCCCACATTCATGCGCGAGGGCACGCCAAGCGGGTTGAGCACAACATCCACCGGTGTGCCATCTTCAAGATAAGGCATATCCTCTTCGGGTACGATTCTGGATATGACGCCCTTGTTGCCATGGCGACCGGCCATCTTGTCACCGGGTTGCAATTTGCGCTTAACCGCCACAAAAACCTTGACCATTTTCAAAACGCCCGGCGGCAGTTCGTCACCTCGTTGCAGCTTGTCAATCTTCTCTTCAAAATGCTTTTGCAGAATGTCCTTGGATTCCTCGAACTGGCCCTTCAGAGCTTCAATGTCAGTCATGGCTTTTTCATCATTCACTGCCAATTGCCACCATTCTATTTTTTTGAGTTTTTCGAGGCCTTCTTCGGTAATCTCGGTGCCTTTCTTCATGGCCTGCACACCGGATACGACCTTCTTGCCTGCTAAAAGTGGCAACAAGCGTCCGTAAATATTGCGCTCCAGAATGGATCGTTCGTCCTCGCGGTCCTTGGCCAATCGGTCAATTTCATCCCGTTCAATGGCCAACGCCCGCTCATCTTTGTCAACGCCGTGGCGGTTGAAAACCCGTACCTCAACCACGGTACCCGCCACGCCCGGTGGCAGACGGAGCGAGGTATCACGAACGTCAGACGCCTTTTCCCCAAAAATAGCACGCAGCAGTTTTTCTTCCGGCGTCATGGGGGATTCACCCTTGGGAGTGATTTTGCCAACCAGAATATCCCCCGGATGAACTTCGGCACCCTTATAGACAATGCCAGCCTCATCCTGATTACGAAGACCTTCTTCTCCCACGTTCGGTATATCGCGTGTAATATCCTCCGGACCCAGCTTGGTGTCCCGGGCCATACATTCAAATTCTTCAATATGGATGGAGGTGTACATATCCTCTCGGACGATCTTTTCCGAGATCAGGATGGAATCCTCAAAATTGTAACCACTCCAGGGCATGAACGCCACCAGGGCATTACGGCCAAGAGCCAGTTCACCCAGTTCGGTGGAGGGACCGTCAGCGATAATATCGTCACGCTTTATCCGGTCACCCTTAATTACCAGCGGACGCTGATTGATGCAGGTGTTTTGGTTTGAGCGCTGGAATTTCTGAAGCCGGTAAATATCAACTCCCGGCTCGCCAGGCTTCACCCCTTCGGTTGCCCGGATCACAATGCGCATGGCATCCACCTGATCCACATAGCCCGAACGGCGAGCGACGATAGCCGCACCTGAATCCCGCGCCACCACTTCTTCCATACCCGTGCCCACAAAAGGTGCTTCGGTCTTGATCAGGGGAACAGCCTGGCGTTGCATGTTCGATCCCATGAGTGCGCGGTTGGCGTCATCATTTTCCAGAAACGGAATAAGCGAGGCGGCAACCGAGACCAGCTGCATGGGCGATACGTCCATATAATTCACATGCTTGGGACTGGACATAACGAACTCGCCCGCCTGACGGCAGCTGATCAGATCAGCGACAAATTTACCTTTGCTATCCAGCTCTGCGTTGGCCTGGGCAATGATATAATTTGCTTCTTCCATGGCTGAGAGATAGCACACATCAGTGGTCACTTTCCCTTTTGCCACCTTGCGATAAGGCGTCTCGATAAAGCCGTACTGGTTAACCCGGGCATAGGTGGCAAGGGAATTGATCAGGCCAATATTCGGTCCTTCGGGAGTCTCAATCGGGCAGATGCGACCATAATGGGTTGGATGCACATCGCGCACTTCAAACCCGGCGCGTTCGCGCGTCAGGCCACCCGGACCAAGCGCCGAGAGGCGTCTTTTGTGAGTGATTTCCGCCAGCGGGTTGGTCTGATCCATAAATTGGGAAAGCTGGCTGGAGCCAAAAAATTCCCGCACCGCAGCCACCACCGGTTTGGCATTGATCAAATCATGGGGCATGACAGTATCAATATCAACCGACGACATGCGTTCCCGAATGGCACGTTCCATCCGCAACAGGCCGATGCGATACTGATTTTCCATCAACTCACCGACCGAGCGAACACGGCGATTACCGAGATGGTCAATATCATCAACCTCTCCGCGGCCATCCTTCAAACCCACCAGGGTTTTCAGTACCTCAAGAATGTCGTCTTTACGCAGCACACGAACAGAATCGTCCACATCCAGCTTCAGGCGCATATTCATCTTCACCCGACCCACGGCTGAAAGGTCATAGCGCTCGGAATCAAAAAACAGGCCTTCGAAAAGTGTTTCGGCCGTTTCCTTGGTGGGCGGTTCACCGGGGCGCATCACCCGGTAAATTTCCGACAAGGCAGACTCATATCCTTCGGCCTTGTCAATCATCATGGTATTGCGGATATAGGCACCCACAGTGATATGGTTGATGTCCAGCAATTTTAGACTTTTGATTTTGGCATCTGCCAGTTTTTCAAGCAATTCTTCCGTCAGCTCATCGCCCGCTTCCACATGAATGGCACCTGTTTTTTCGTTGACCATGTCTTCAGCCGCATAGCGGCCAATCATTTGCTCATCAGGAAGAAGGATCGATTTCACACCGTCCTTTTCCATCTTGAGAGCCAGACGCGGGGTAATTTTGGTATCCGCCTCTACCAGCACTTCGCCGGACTTGGCATCGACCAGATCATACTTCAGCTTCAACCCGCGCCATTGATCGGCACGATAGGGCGTGCGCCAGCCCTTCTTTTCTTTAGTGACGGTGTAGGCATTATAAAAATAGTCGAGAATATCTTCTGAGGTAAGACCCAGAGCGTAGAGAAGCGTTGTAGCAGGCAGCTTGCGTCGGCGGTCAATACGCACATGAATATTATCTTTGGCATCAAACTCAAAATCGAGCCACGACCCCCGGTAGGGAATTATCCTGGCGGCAAACAGGAATTTTCCGGAAGAATGGGTTTTGCCTTTGTCATGGTCAAAGAAAACGCCGGGCGAACGATGCATTTGAGAAACAATGACACGCTCGGTGCCGTTCACTACAAAGGTACCATTGTCGGTCATGAGCGGCATGTCGCCCATATAAACGTCTTGTTCTTTGATATCGAGAACAGAACGGGCATCGGTTTCCGGATCTACTTCAAATACCACCAGTTGCAAGGTTGCTCGCAAGGGTGCGGCATAGGTC
>JACZYI010000026.1 GCA_022571175.1 Pseudomonadota bacterium | reverse complement strand
TTCCTGGATCATGGTATCGTGGTGGGAATGATACATGAAGGTGCCGTGCTGGCGCAGGGTCCATTCATATTTGAAGGTCTCACCCGGCGGGATTGGCCTCTGTGACAATCCACTCACCCCGTCCATGCCGCTTGGCAGATAAATTCCGTGCCAGTGCACGGTGGTGGGGGCGGGCAATTTATTGGTGACATATATGCGAACCCGGTCGCCCTCGACCGCCTCAATTATGAGTCCATTGACCCGCCCGCTATAGCCCCAGCAGGTGGCGTTTAGCCCCGGTGTAAATTCGTGGTCAATCTCTTCGGCGACCAAATGAAACACCTTGACACCATCGACGATTTTCCAGGGCAGTGGGCCGCCCGAAGGTGTGATAACGGGCTTATAATCCTCATTGGGAAATCCTGGCGCCAGTACTGGCTGGTCAGGGGAGCCGCCGCTGTAGCTCTCATCCCATTGGGATTTTGCGTCAGATGTCTGAGCCGCAGCTCCCTGGCCAAGAAGCACAGCCGCCGCCCCTCCCGTCAGTGCGGCAGTGGAAGTGAGAAATTTTCGGCGTGTGGTCATTTTTCCATCCTTTCGAACATGGGTCGTTCATCTGGCAGGCGCCCGTTCAATATCCGGTCAAGATTATTCCGGGCCAGCCAATAATTCTGCAGTGTCTCCACATAACGCTCGCCGGCATCTATTTGCCGCTCGAACGAGGCCAGAAGCTGAAAAACTCCCAGTTGCATGGCATTATACTGAAGCTGTGTTTGCTCGACGATGCGAGCCTGCAACGGCAACAGCACAGTTTCATATTCACGAACCATCCGTCGCGCTGTAACCAACTCTTTCCGGGTTGCCCGGGTGATGGATTCTATTTCGGTGGCCAGGGCCAGATATTCGCGGCGCAGCCGATTGATCTCGGCTTTTGCTATTGCGATCCGCGCCTGACCCTGGTCAAACAGCGGCAATGAAATCGCAATCTTGGGACCGAAGTCCCACTCACCATCATCGCGTTCTGCTTCAAGGCCAAGTTCCAGCTCGGGCACAAGAGCCGAAGCCTCGACGATCCCGAGCCTTCTGCCCATAGTCTCGATATCCTGGCGAAGGATCGCTAAATCGAGACTGGCTTCTATGGCCCTGATCTCCAGCGTCTCAAGAGGCTCGCGATCAGCGGGAAGCTCAGGCAACCGAGTTGCAATTTGCCAGTTTATTTCAGTCCCGGAGAGCCCCATCAGCCGGGTGAGACGTTCATGACGCTGACTAACAACAACTTTGATGGCCTCCACATCAAGGCGGGCGAATAAATACAATGCCTGCTCGTTATCCAGATCAAGGCCCGTAATATTACCGGCTTCTCGCAGACGTCGCGCTGCATCCAGAGAGGCCGCGGAAGCCCCTGCAACTTGCCGCCTCAATTCCAACATCTGTTGCGCTGCCTGAAGCTGGTAATAGGCCGCTCCCACTGAGGCCGCCAAATCGACAACCGCTCCGCTAACGCGTAATTTCGTAGCTTCAAATTCGGATTCTGCAACCCTTTTTCTAAGTGGCATGTAGAAGATGCTCAGGAAATCCTGGACGATGGAAAAGCGAAGGTCCGGCGATCCACCACCTTCGGTAAAGCCAATCGAGGCTCCAAAGACCGGGTTTCTCAAAAGTCCGGCCTGAACCAGACCAGCCCTTGCTATGCCCAGGTCTTCGTAGATCGCCTGAAGACGGCGATTATTGAGAAGTGCTACCTGTACAGCACTTTCGAGCTCAAGTTCCCCGCTGAGCAGGGCAGATACTGCGCTTTCTGCCGCCTGGTCCTCCGCCGTATCCTGTTGCCAGTGGATACGCTGGCTTAGACGCTGGACCAATATATTCTCCACATCGGAGAATCCGGTATCAGAGGGATAGGTTGCGCAGCCCGACAATAGCAATCCGGCCAGCACTACACTTCCAATCATATTCAAACTTCTGGATTTCATTTTATTTCCTATAGTCTCTCATCTCCGACTTGAGCAGCCTCGCTAAAATCTTGCCGGTGTGGGCCCTTGCCCATAATCACTTCGTGGTAACATTTATAAGCCCGCAACAACTCTCCCGTGGTTACTCGGGCTGCTCGTCAGGCTATTGAAAGCTGAATTAGCGAATTAAAAATACCTGACCGCAGAAATAGCTGGTCTGGAGACCGAAATCTGGTGGCATGACGAATCTGTCAGGCACACAGACGATCAAGTCTCCGAGGCCACGGGTTAAATCAGGTGATAAGGCGAGGAGGGTGGAAAATACCAGATTGTGCAATATAGACAAGCTCGCCAAAAAAGGCACATTTGAGCGAGGTCTGTGATTCAGACAATGCCACCAGCTCTGAGACGGGAACAACCGCAACCGGTGTGCAGGCTCCACCACCAAAGTGACAACAAATCTTGGTGGAGGGATCATCAATATCATTCATCGAGCCGATATCGATCTTGATCATTCCCTCAAAAGCTGAATGACCGGTCGAGAGGTTTTGATGGGCCTCAGAATGGCCTGCTTGGGTGCCGGACAGGGTGAAGTGCTCATGCATGCTATGGTCTAAAGTATCAACATGGATCGCATTCGCAACACCAAGTGGCACCACGGCAAACGCAAGAGCTTGAAACAACACTATGATTTTTTTCCAGGACATCAATTTAAGTCACCCAAAGTCCGAACTGTCATGCCGAGGGTAGTCAACAGCCCGATTGGTGTCAATGCGAAGCAATCAAGACGCTCATATGGGAGGTGTTGCAAAGATTGTAAAGGGTTCCGGTCAAAAGACTTTTTTATTTATTCTTGCTCAGTCTCCGTCGCCGGCGGGCTGCTGCCAGATTGAGCGATTCCACAAGAATAGCAAAAGCAATGGCGAAATAGAGGTAGCCCCTTGGCACATGGAAATGGAAGCCATCGGCAATCAGGATTATGCCGATCAGAAGCAGGAACGAGAGCGCCAGCATTTTAACCGTGGGATGACGCTGGATGAAATTGCTCAAGGGGGTGGCCGCCCACAGCATAACCAGAATGGCAATTACGATGGCCGTAACCATGATCCAGAGCTGATCAACCATGCCGAAAGCGGTAATGACGGAATCCAGTGAAAAAATGATATCGAGCACCATGATTTGCACTATGACGGTGGCAAAGGCTTTGCCCATGCTGCCCTGTTTTCTCGCCTGCCCCCCGTCTTCCACGGCATGATGGATTTCGAGCGTGCCCTTGGTGAGCAGGAACAAACCGCCAACCAGTAAAATAATGTCCCGCCAGGAAAATTCAATTCCCGCTGCGCTGAAAAGCGGCTCGCTCAGGGATATTATCCAGGAAATGGAAAAGAGAAGGGCAATGCGCATAATCATGGCGCCGAGCAAGCCAATTTTGCGGGCACTCGCTTGCTGGTTCTCTGGCAGGCCTCGAACCGAGATTGAAATAAACACCAGATTATCCACGCCCAGCACAATTTCGAGCGTGGTCAGGGTCAAAAGAGAAAGCCATATCTCGGGGTTGGCCAGATCAATGGGCATCAGCCATCCAACCCATTCAGTATTTTCGCCGCTTCGGGGGCGAAATAGGTGAGAATTCCGCTTGCACCCGCGCGCTTGAAGGCCAGGAGGCTCTCCATCATGGCAGCCTCAAGGTCCATGATGTTGTTGGCCGCTGCCAGCTGGATCATGGCATATTCACCCGAGACCTGATAGGCAAAAACCGGCACATCGAAGTTGTCTTTGACCCGGCGTACAATATCCAGATAGGCCATGCCGGGCTTGATGATGATGCTGTCGGCACCCTCTGCCAGGTCCATGGCCACTTCGCGCAAAGCCTCGTCGGAATTTGCCGGGTTCATCTGATAGCTCTTCTTGTCCCCTTCAAGAATGTTGCCCGAGCCAACCGCTTCCCGGAAAGGGCCATAGAAGGCCGAGGCATATTTTGCGGCATAGGACATGATCTGAACATTCTCGTGTCCCGCCTCATCCAGGCCTGCGCGGATGGCACCCACTCGACCATCCATCATGTCCGAAGGCGCAATAATATCCGCGCCTGCCTCCGCCTGAACCAGGGCTTGTTTCACCAAAACCTTCACACTCTCGTCATTTAATATCACGCCGTCTTCGAGAAGGCCGTCATGACCGTGGGAGGTGTAAGGGTCCAGTGCCACATCAGTGATAATACCCATATGGGGAACCGCGGCCTTAACCGCTCGTATGGCGCGGCAGATGAGATTATCTGAATTCAGGGCTTCGCTGCCCATGGCATCCCTGAGCGTAACGGGTGTGTTCGGAAAGAGTGCAATCGCCGGAATGCCCAGCTCAACTGCTTCTTTGGCCTTGGATACAAGATGATCCACAGAATGGCGTTCAACGCCAGGCATGGTGGGGATTGCTTCGCTCGTTTCATTTCCCTCAATGATGAAAAGCGGCCAGATAAGGTCATCGACCGAAAGGCTGGATTCAGCCACCAGTCGGCGGGACCAATCAGTTTGTCGCAAGCGCCGCAATCGCGTAGCCGGGTAGCTGGCCTGATAATCCGTCTCTTCGCTCATGGCCTTTATGGTCCTGACTTTAATTTCCTATGGGCTTGTAACAAAAGGCGAGGGTGGGGGCAATTGATAGCAGCAAGAAACCAATCAGCTCCCGGCAATTCTAGAGTCTGGAAATGGTATCCCGGATGGCTTCCATATGGTGATCTATGGCATCCAAGGAAGAGGGGGCTACAAAAATTGTGTCATCACCAGCCACCGTACCCATCGCGTGCTCGCCACAGGCCCGGTCTATGAAGCCTGCAACAAACATAGCAGCGCCTGGGGTCGTGTGCAGAATAATCATCATGCCATTGTGGTCAAAGGAGTGTACCAATGAGGCTATGCCACGGCTGAAATCCGGTGAGATTTTTGGCGGCTGTAATTCATAACCGCGCCCGTTGGGGCCAGAAGACTTGACCGCTCCGATTCGTCTGAGCGCCCGTGATACCGTGGACTGGTTCACTTTAAAACCATGCTCTTTCAGTACCGAGCACATTTTCTGCTGATTGCCGGAAAAGCCGGAGCCGACAAGGCCCCTGAGAATTTCATGCAGGTTTTCTGGTGGTCTCTTTGGCATAAAAAAGTCCAGATATTCGAATCAATCGCAGAATTATGCACATAAATAGATAAATATGCAATAAAAGCTTGATTTTATGCATAAATATTTTTAGATTATCCCAGTGCCATCAACAAGGAAAACCCCGTGAGCAAGCTCATCATATTGGCCTATTCTGGAGGATTGGATACCTCTGCAATCCTGCCCTGGTTAAAAGAAGAAATGGACGCCGATGTGGTGGCCTATTGCTGCGATGTTGGAAACCTGCCCGACCAGCATGTGCTGGAAAAAAGGGCGCTTGAGCTTGGTGCTAGCCGGGTGGTTTTTGAAGATATGAAGGACGTTTTTGCCAGGGATTATGTCTATCCCCTGATCCGGGCAGGCGCGACTTATCATGAAGATTATCTTCTTGGCACCGCCATTGCTCGTCCCTTGATTGCCGAGCGGGTGGCCATCTTGGCAAAGTCGCTGGGCGCGGATGCCATAGCCCATGGCGCAACCGGCAAGGGAAATGATCAAATCCGCTTCGAGCGAGCCTGGGCATATCTTGCGCCCGAGCTGTCCGTTATTGCGCCTTGGCGGAAATGGAATTTCAAATCGCGCACGGATTTGGTGAAATATCTCGCGGACAAAGGTTTTGACTTTGATTGCGAGGTCAATCCCAAATACAGCGTTGATGCCAATCTCATGCATCGTTCCTGTGAAGGAGGAGAACTGGAAGATCTGGGCGTGTGTTATGACAAATCAAGCGTCCTGGAAATGGTTAAAGCAAATATACAATCCGGCACTGGCCAGGGTGTAGATATTCTATTTGAGCAGGGAATACCGGTCACGCTCAATGAAGAGCGGATGTCACCGGCTGCTTTGCTGGAGCGGCTTAATCAAATAGGGGGTGCCAACGGCATCGGTATCGCAGACCTGGTGGAAGAACGGATAAATGGCATCAAAAGCCGCGGCATATATGAAACCCCCGGGGGCACTATTTTGCATTATGCCAGCAGAAGCCTGAAGCAAATATGCTGGAGCCGCGATTTATTGCAGTTGTCGTTGCGGGTGGCCCAGACCTATGGCGAGTTGGTCTATGATGGGCTCTGGCATTCGGACGCCCGCGAAGCGCTTGAGGCCTATTTTATCAGAGCAGCCAATAGCCTTAATGGGCATGTGGAACTTGAGATTATATCGGGTCAAATGTTCATCAAGAAAAGAAGCAGTCCCCATACACTTTATGACAAAGATCTGGTCAGCTTCGAAGATGACATATTTGACATCAACAAGTCTGCTGACGGATATTTGAATATACTGAATTTGAGTCAGCGCCGCGCAGGCCTGGCAATCGCTAGCCAGAAAAATGATGGCCAGGCCCAAGACGGTCAAGCGGGGAGCGGCTGATGAAAACGCTGGATACCACCCGCTCGACCGCAGCCAATAGCGATCTTTTCGACTTCACCCAGGGTCTTGATGTGGATAAACGCATGGCATGCGAAGAAGTGCAGGTGCAAAAAGCCTGGGTCAAGGCGCTTGAGAAATCTGGTCACATAACTTCCCCGGAATCGAAAGCGCTGATCAAAACCCTGTCCGCGGCACTGCAAGCTATGGAAGACGAGAGTTTTGACTGGCAGGTTTCAGACGAAGATATCCACATGAATTTGGAGCGATATTTGACCGAGAAATTGGGCTCGGTTGGAGAAAAAGTTCATCTTGGTCGATCCCGCAATGATCTGGTGGCGACTACTTTGCGTCTTTTTACCGCAAATAAAATCACCGAGCTGGCTGATCTCACGCTCGGCCTTGCTGCCACCCTGCATGCCAAGGGCGAAAATTGGCTGAAAGTTATTATTCCGGGACTCACCCATTTGCAATTTGGCCAGCCCATGCGGTTGTCTCATGTGATCTCAGCCCATGGTTTTGCTGTTCTGAGAGACCTTGAGAGGCTTGATGCAGCGGTAAAAATCACAATGTCAGAAATGCCCCTTGGTGCCGGTGCGTTTGCCGGTACCCATCTCAAAATTGATCTGGTGAAACTGGCCAAGACACTTGGTTTTACCCGCCCTGCCAATAATTCCTACGACTCGGTCGGCGACCGGGATTTTATGCTCGAATCCCTCAATGCGACTGCCTTGCTGGCGATGCATATTTCACGGCTAACAGAAGAGATATTATTCTGGTCGTCGACCCCGATAGCGGTCTTGAAATTACCGTTCGACTGGTCAACCGGTTCTTCCATCATGCCCAACAAGCGCAACCCTGATGTGCCCGAAATTACACGGGCAAAAATGGCGCGGGTTATAGCGCGGGCCGGGGAGGGTCTTGCTATTATGCGTGTGGTTACGCCCAGCTATGGAAGTGATTTGCATGAACTGAAACGCACATTCCTTTCGGCCATGGATGAAATGATGCAAGTGTTGCCGGTTCTGACCGCCTTCCTTGACCATTTGGAAGTGAATGCGGATGCTGCTGAACGGCTGCTCAAGAAAGGGCATATTCTGGCCACGGATTTGGCGAATGCCTTGGTTAGAGACGGTATTTCTTTCAGGGATGCTTACCGCAAAATCGCAAAGCTGGTCTCCATTGCTGAATCCATGGGTTGTCAGGTTCAGGAAACGGCAGAAGCTGTTTCCCTGGCTGGTGGCACCATCACAGCAGAAGATGCGGTGGAAGCCCGGGACAATCATGGTGGCACGTCCTTGCGCCAGACCAGCGCTACGCTGAAAACCCTTGGCTCTGCGCTTGAGCAGCGTGTGAAGCTTTAATTTCACTGTCACTTGATCTTTCTTCGCTGATGTCCCACCTCTAGTTCATTGGCACTTCAGTCATCATCAGAGGGAGATGAAAAATGAAGCTTCGTCATTATTTGCTGATATCGGGAAGCATTTTCGGATTTGCGGCCCTCGTCCAACTGGTCCGGATTTTTACTGCTGCAACGATTGAGGTGGCGGGTCTGCCGGTTCCCATGTTTCCGTCCTACGCGGCGCTTCTAGTGGCATTGGTCTTGGCCATATCCGCCTTCCGGCTTTTCAAAAGCAACAAATAATCCTGCACAGTCAAATCTCCTTGGGCTTTTGTTTTATGAGGGCTATAAACGGGCTCAAATAATGATCTCATTGAACGAGGACGATTATGGCATTGGAACTCAATCACTTCATTGGCGGAAAAATGGTCAAGGGCGGATCAGGCCGCTTCTCGGATGTTTATAACCCTTCCACCGGCGAGGTATCTGCCCGGGCCCCCCTGGCGTCAAAGGCCGAGATGGAGGCGGCCATTGCCAGCTCTGAAGCCGCCTTTCAAATCTGGTCAAACACTTCCGTGGTCAAACGCTCGCGGGTCATGTTCAAATTTCTGGAGCTGCTTACCAAACACCGTGACCAGCTTGGCGAATTACTGGCAATGGAGCATGGCAAGATATTATCTGATGCCATTGGCGATGTGCAGCGCGGCATAGATGTGGTGGAATTTGCCTGTGGTATCCCGCATTTTATGAAAGGTGAATTTTCGAACAATGTCTCAAGCAACATCGACATGTATTCCATGCGGAAACCGCTAGGCGTTTGTGCCGGCATAACGCCTTTCAACTTTCCTGCCATGGTCCCCATGTGGATGTTTGCAGTCTCTATCGCCTGCGGTAACAGCTTTATCCTCAAACCCTCTGAAAAGGACCCGAGTGTACCGCTCAGGCTGGGCGAATTGATGCTGGAAGCGGGTGCGCCCGATGGTGTTTTGAATGTGGTCAATGGTGACAAGGAAGCCGTGGACACCATCCTGAACGATCCCAGAATTCAGGCGGTTTCCTTTGTGGGTTCCACGCCCATTGCCAGATATATTTATGCTACCGCCACCGCCAACGGCAAGCGTTGTCAGGCTATGGGGGGTGCCAAAAACCACATGATTATCATGCCCGATGCTGATCTTGACCAGGTGACCGATGCACTGATTGGCTCTGCATACGGTTCGGCGGGTGAGCGCTGCATGGCGATCTCGGTTGCGATTGGTGTGGGCGGAGTGGGTGAAGAGGTCATAAAGATGCTGAAACCCAGGGTCGAGGCGCTGACCATTGGTCCCTCGCTGGACACGGAGTCTGAAATGGGCCCACTGGTGACATCGGAACACCGCGACCGGGTTCGGGGATATGTGGACATGGGCGTGGAGGAAGGGGCCGATCTGGTGGTCGATGGTCGCGACTTTACCTGCAACAAACAAGGCTATGAAGGCGGCTATTATTTTGGCGGCTGTCTGTTTGACAAGGTCACAGCAGAGATGACCTCCTATAAGGAAGAAATTTTTGGTCCTGTTTTACAGATGATTCACACGGACAGTTTTGATGAGGCCATCGCCTTGCCCAACAATCATCAATTTGGCAATGGCACCTCCATTTTCACCCGCGACGGCGATGCCGCCCGTCAATTTGCCGACCAGGTCGAGGTCGGCATGGTGGGCATTAATGTGCCGATCCCGGTGCCCTTGGCCTTTCATACTTTTGGCGGCTGGAAGGAGTCCGCCTTCGGCGATATCAACCAGCATGGCGAAGCCGGTGTGCGCTTTTATACCAAAGTCAAAACCGTTACTTCGCGCTGGCCCAAGGGCATTAGGGCCGGGGCGGAATTTGTGATTCCCACCTTGAATGATTAAATAATTCTTGGCGAAAAGCTGGCTGGCCGTGTGGAATTACAGTCAGTTCGCTTGTCTGATGCAGTTCTTGAGCCGGGATTGGTGACGGCTATATAAGGAGGATGAGAATTATGTTCAGTACGAATCGATTGGTCCTTCCTAGTGTTATTCTGTTGCTCTTGTTAATGGAATATGGCCGGTACTGGATAGGATTTGTTCCTGGCTACTCTGCCCTCAGAGAGGGTTTCCCCTATTGGATTGGCGGTTCCTTCCGAAGCCTGATCGAGATTGCTCTTGTCATCGCTCTGGCCTTCGCGCTGCTTAAAAATTCGGGTCAGCGAATTTTGGATATTTTGGGCTTGGGCAGTTCACCGGTTCTCGGCCTGAAGGCGGCCCTGATAATGGTGTTGCCCCTTTATCTAGTTTTTGCATTCGCGTTCGTTATTGCGGAATTGGTGCCGATGGAAGTTCTTTATCTCGCCGTAATTTCGCCGTTCGCTGAAGAGCTCCTGTATCGCGGTTTCGCGTTCGGTATGTTGCGGCGTGTGGCTGGAATGGGGTTCTGGCCATCTGCGATTCTGCCGGCGTTATTTTTTGGATGGGGGCATTTCGATCAGGCTAACGATCTCTTCAGCACCGTCATGACACTGGGGCTGACAGGTGGCGGGGCGCTTCTGTTCGCCTGGCTTTTTGAAAAATGGGGAGGCATCTGGGTGCCGCTGGGACTGCACGTTATGATAAATTTCGCCTGGAATTTGTTTGCTGTGGGGGATGGCGCATTCGCGGGTACGCTGCCGACCATCATGCAGTTGAGTACGGTGCTTTTCGCAATCATCGTGACCGTGTTTCGGGCTAAAATTAAGTTTCTAAGAGAATAGGGCTGGGAATTCGACAAGCTTTTTGCCAAGGGCATTCACGCCGGGGCGGAATTTGTGATTCCCACACTGAATGGCTGAGGCGTGTACTTCCTCTCACACAAATTTGAAATCCGGGTACGCTTGACCAAAGCCCATGTGAATGCAACCATTTGGCCTTAGTCAAAGGTCGGACCGGTCCGGGGCCGGAAGTTCCGATTTTTTGTAGTCTGAGGCGGGGATGACCAGGACAAGACCCTTGTTTGGCAAACGAAAAAGACCAGGACGCACGGTCCTGCGCCTGCTGCTGGCGATTGTGATCATTTTAGTAGTGATTGTGGCAACGGGGTCCACTTATCAACTTATCGCTGCCCGCATGGACGCCAGCAAATACCCGCCGCCCGGGCAATTGATCGATGTGGGTGGCTATAACATGCATATCTCCTGTCTGGGCACGGGCTCACCGCCGGTTATATTCAATACCGGTCAAGGAGTGATGAGCCTCAACTGGTTGCCCCTGCAGGAAATGGTGGCGAAATTTACCACCGCCTGTGCCTTTGACCGTGCGGGCTATGGCTGGAGTGACCTGGGGCCAACACCGCGCACGTCCGAGCTTATGGCGGCTGAGTTAAAAGCGCTTCTGGAAGGGGCCGGTGTGGAGGGCCCTTATGTTTTGGTGAGCCATTCCATCGCCGGCATTCACGACCGGGTTTTTGCCCGGCTTAATCCTGATCTTGTGGCCGGAATGGTGCTGGTGGACACCAGCCACCATAATCAGACAGAACGGATGGGAATGAGCAGTGATCTGTCACCATTGCTTCAAAGCCTTCGCCGCTGCACCTGGCTCAGTTTAATTGGCTATAATCGATTGACAGGCACTTTTGCAGACAGGCCCATTTATGACATCGACCTACGCGACCAGGCAGCGGCTAAATTAGGACAAACCCATACCTGCCAAGCCTATTATGATGAGGCATCGGCTTTTCATGAAAGTTTTTCGCAAGCCGGACTTTCCACTGATTTTGGTGATATTCCCCTTTGGGTTTTGACCGGCACTGCCAAAGGGCAGGATCTTGAACCCGATGAAGCTCAAGCACTCATTGAAGTTTGGCTGGAATTGCAGCGCGAAATGCTGGGTTTTTCCACCAACAGCCATCATGTGATTGTGGAGGACAGCGCCCATTATATTCATAATGATCATCCGGAAATTGTATTGCAGGCCATCCAGGCGGTGGTCGGGGAAGTGCGCGGCTCAACTGATCGTGAATAAGTAAAGCCATCCTCTCCTTGCCTGGGGTTCACTCACTCTGTAGGGTTTCCCTTAACTACAATAAAGCGAGGATATTCACCATGCGCAGATTTATGTTCTATGGCTTGCTTTTGCTTTGGGCTGGTCTGTTCACGTCCAGCGCCTCAGCAGATAAACAAATTCGCCTCAGTGATTTTGCCTTTGTGATCGGAGCCTGGGCGGGCATCGAGCAGAATGCCACCAACCCCATGGCCGATACCCCAACCAGCAGCGCTACCATCTCTGAAAATTGGACTGAGCCCGTCGCCGATGCCATGACCGGTGTTTTTACCTGGGCCGAGGGTTCGAAGATACTTGTTTATGAATTCATCGTCGTTCGGCAGACGGATGAAGGCCTGATAATGCGATTCAAGCATTTTAACGGTGATCTCATTGGCTGGGAACAAAAGGATGAATTCCTTGAACTGGAAGCAGTTAAATCGGCTGAAAACGAAATAACTTTTCATCAGACTAACGGTGATTTAAGGCTTGAGTATCGTCTGCTGGAAGGCAAATTGCTTGAAATTATTGCTGCCGATAAAAATAGCCACGAAGTGCAATTCAGCTTCGAAATGATCCGCCAGTAATTATCATCATACCGGAGACAAAAACCATGCCCCATAAAATATGGCTTTCAATCATTTTTTCTCTTTCACTGGCTGCCTGTGGTCAGGCATCCGACACCGGGGGAGAGGCCGGTTCAACCCCCGCAGAGGGGCAGAATGCAACGGTGGATGTGGATATACCCTATGATAAATTTGTGCTCGATAATGGCCTGACCGTGATTGTACATGAAGACCGCAAGGCACCGATCGTCAATGTCTCCATCTGGTATCATGTGGGCTCCAAGGACGAGCGTCCGGGAAAGACCGGCTTTGCCCATCTGTTTGAACATTTGATGTTCAATGGCTCTGAAAACTGGGACGACGAATATTTTGGGCCTTTTGAGAAGGTTGGTGCCACCTCGATGAATGGTACCACCTGGTTTGATCGCACCAATTATTTCCAGAATGTGCCGACCCCCGCTCTGGATATGGCTTTATGGATGGAATCTGACCGCATGGGACATCTGCTCGGCGCTATCACCCAGCAAAAGCTGGATGAACAGCGCGGCGTGGTGCAAAACGAAAAACGCCAGGGTGACAGCCAGCCCTATGGCTTAACCAAATATCGTCTTCTGGAAGGATTGTTTCCCGAAGGCCATCCCTATCGCTGGACCACCATCGGCTCCATGGAGGATCTGAATGCAGCCTCGCTTGAAGATGTGAAGGAATGGTTTCGCGAATATTATGGCACCGCAAATGCTGTTTTGGTGATTGCCGGTGATGTGGATGCCGAGACCGGTCATGCTTTGGCGATAAAATATTTTGGTGATATTCCTTCAGGTCCGCCCTTGAAACAATATCGTTCCTGGATTCCCGACCGAACCGAAAACACCCGGGAAATCATGTATGACCGGGTGCCACAAACCCGTATTTATCGCACCTGGGCGGTGCCGGGCAGGACGTATCAGGACCGAACAATTTTGAGCGTGGCCGCTTCCATTTTGGGCAGTGGCAAAAATTCTAGGCTCTATCAGGCTCTGGTTTATGAATCCCAGTTGGCAACCAGTGTCAGGGTCTCGGTTGAGCCGCACGAACTGACCAGCATGTTCAAAATAGAGGCCACTTTGAAAGTGGGATCTGACGCTGATGAAGTACTCACTATCATAGATAAGGTTATGGCGGAATTTCTCACCAACGGCCCAACGGAAGAGGAGCTGTTCCGGGCCAAATCCAAAGTAACCGCATCAGTGGTAAGGGGCCTGGAGCAAATAGGGGGCTTTGGCGGAAAAGCCACTATCCTGGCCCAGGGTGAGCTTTATTCCGGTGATCCTGGCTTCTATAAAACAGCATTTGGCTGGGTCAATGGTGCTGATGTGGCCTCTGTGCGTGATGCAGCCCGCGTCTGGCTCGCGGATGGCTATTATCAATTAACGGTCTTTCCCTTTGAAGACTATGCAACGGTAGAAACCGACGCTGACCGCAGTCGTTTGCCGGACGTGGGCGCAATGCCAAGTCTGTCATTTCCTGAAATTAAAACCGCTACACTGGATAATGGTATTGAGGTCATTCTGGCCGAGCGGCGGACGATACCGGTGATTAATATCACCATGCAATTTGACGCTGGCTATGCGGCTGATATGGGCGGTGCGCTCGGAACTTCCAGCTTTACCCTTGCCATGCTCGATGAAGGCACAACCACGCGCACGGCGCTTGAAATTAGTGCTGAAGCGGAAGGCCTGGGGGCTATTATTTCCACGAGCTCCAATCTTGATGTCTCGACCGTCAGCCTCTCGGCCCTCAAATCCAACATGGATGCCTCTATGGCTCTTTACGCGGATGTTCTCAGGAATGCTGCCTTTACTCAGCAGGAAATAGACCGGCTCAGGCAACAATGGCTTGCAAGAATTCAGCAGGAAAAAGCGCAACCGATTGGTCTTGCTCTCAGGAATTTGCCTCCGCTGCTTTATGGGGCAGGTCACGCCTATGGCATGCCGCTGACGGGTTCAGGCACGGAAGAATCCATTACAGGTCTAACGCGCGATGATTTGATCCAGTTCCAAAGTGACTGGCTCAGACCCGACAATGCGCAAATTTTTGTGGTTGGCGACACCTCACTGGATGAAATCTTGCCCATCCTGAACCAAGCCTTTGGAGACTGGCAGGCCCCTCCAACCACCATACCCACCAAAAATATTTCAGAGGTTGATCTGCCGGATGAGGCCCGGGTCATTATTTTTGATAGACCCGGCTCT
>JACZYI010000189.1 GCA_022571175.1 Pseudomonadota bacterium | reverse complement strand
ATCCACCTGTTCCTGTGTTTTATGAGAAACACAAGTCGCCCCTTTGATAATGAGATCATATGGATCTGACATGCCGCCCCCGCCCGTCCAAAAATTTCTAGCGCTATCTAACGCACCTACCCGGACATCCACAAGCGTAAAGAGATGCTTGCAACCGGGCTCCCACACTTCTATTTGATGGGGAGGACAAATGATGATGCAAATGCCCATTCATATCCCCCAGCCACAAAGGGCCGTGCTGCGACTTTCGGGCACCGATGTAGAAGGATTCCTTCAGGCACTTTTCACCAATGATATGAGCAAACTCAAGGATGGAGCCGGACTCTACAGCGCCCTGTTGACACCTCAGGGAAAATATACCGCTGATTTTTTCCTCATACCCCATGCAGAAGGGCTGTTTCTTGAGGTGGATGACAGTCAAAAAGA
The DNA here is from genome assembly GCA_022571175.1 of Pseudomonadota bacterium. GTDB lineage: Bacteria > Pseudomonadota > Alphaproteobacteria > Sphingomonadales > SMXR01 > JACZYI01. The sequence goes on along the minus strand of JACZYI010000189.1, from coordinate 3,316 downwards.
TAAGCTTATACAACAACTTACACTCTATCGGTTAAAATCTGATGTAACCATTGATGACCTGTCCAGCGAATTCCAGGTCTGGGTCCATTTGGGAGAAGCCCCGGACCCTGAATTCAGCCCGGTAGTGCATTATCCCGACCCAAGATTGGGCAGCCTTGGCTGGCGATCGATTATTCCCGCCATGACCTCTCCCGAGCAGCGCGGGCATCAAGAAGATTATGAAGCTTTGAGGCTGACGCATGGAATTCCAGATTGCGCCCGCGATTGCGTAGTGGGTAAATCGACGGCCTTTGAATGCAATCTGGATTTATTGAATGGCCTCTCTTTCACCAAGGGCTGCTATGTGGGCCAAGAGGTAACAGCCCGGATTGAGTATCGCGGCAAAATAAAAAAACGCCTCATGCCGGTCACGATTGAAGGACCCTTGCCCGAACCGGGCACTCCGGTCAAATCGGGGGAACGTGTGGTTGGTGAAATTCGATCTGGTCTGGGCAGCCGTGCGATCGCCTTGCTGCGGATAGCGCATCTTGACGAGGCCCCTTTCAGCTCGGGTGATAGTGAATCCAAAATAATTCCTGCAAGGCCCGATTGGCTCCGCCTGGAATAATCCAACATTCATTGACCAGAGCGATGCCCTATGTCCATGATAGGGCCATAGGTGAGCTTGTGGGGGCTTTAAGGATGAAACGAAAAAAGAAACAGGATGAACGGAAACTTATTGTGATGCTGGGGGTGACAATTGCCATCATCATCCTGTTATATTTTTTTATGTCCTGATACCGGAAAAACCACGGTGTCTCACTTAATCTTCGTCCCGTTTCTTCCGTTTTTTGTTGATAATAATTGCCAGTATAATTGTCACGAGCAGTAATAAAATCGAGCCACCAATCTCCATTATAAAATCCCTTTCCGTCTCAATCATTCTTTTCGCGTAATGCAGCCTGTGCCGCGGCCAAACGGGCAATGGGAATCCGGTAGGGTGAGCAGGACACGTAATCCAATCCCACCCGATGGCAAAAATCTATCGATTCTGGATCACCGCCATGTTCGCCACAAATGCCAAGTTTCAAATCACCCCGGGTGGCACGACCTCGCTCCACTGCGAGGCGGATCAGCTCCCCCACGCCCTCCTGATCCAGTGATATAAAGGGATCAATTTCAAATATCTTTTCCGCCAGATAATCGCCCAAAAAGAGCGCGCTGTCATCCCGGCTGATGCCAAAGGTGGTTTGGGTCAAATCGTTGGTGCCAAAGGAGAAAAACTCAGCTTCCTCGGCAATCAGACCAGCCGTCAAGGCCGCGCGGGGCAATTCGATCATGGTGCCAATCATATAGTTGACTTTTTCACCGGTTTCCTCGCGCACGGTCTCGGCAACTGCTTTTATTCGTTTGTTGATAAATTCCAATTCAGCCTTGCCGACAATCAGGGGTACCATTATTTCCGGCTCAATAATTTCACCGGTCTTTTTTCCCGCTTCAATCGCGCCCTCGAATATAGCTCGGGCCTGCATTTCGTAAATTTCAGGGTATGAGATTCCCAATCTGCAACCACGATGACCCAGCATGGGATTAAATTCATGCAATTCCTCCGCGCGCCGTTTCAAAACTTCAATCGAGACCCCCACACCATCCGCCACCTGTTCAAAGTCCTTGTCCTCTTGAGGCAAAAACTCATGCAATGGCGGATCGAGCAAACGGATGGTAACGGGCAATCCTTTCATGATTTCGAAAATTTCAGCAAAATCATCCCGCTGAAACGGGAGTAATTTTTCAAGCGCTGCCTGTCGCCCCTTGCGATCAGAAGCCAGAATCATTTGCCTGACAACGATGATGCGCTCAGCATCAAAAAACATATGTTCGGTACGGCAGAGGCCAATTCCTTCGGCTCCGAACTCTAAGGCGGCCCTTGTATCTTCGGGCGTTTCAGCGTTGGCACGGACTTTCAATTTCCTTATTTTATCAGCCCAACCCATAATAACGCCAAAATCTCCTACCAACTCCGGCTCCACGGTATCCACCGTTCCCAGCATAATCTCGCCGGTAGAGCCATCAATGGTGATGGTCTCGCCTTCTTTGATTTCACGGCCCTTGCAGCGCACCAAACGAAGTGACATGTCGATGTCCAGCGATCCCGTGCCCGCCACACAGGGGCGTCCCATGCCGCGGGCAACCACAGCCGCATGAGAGGTCATGCCGCCCCGAGCCGTAACGATGCCGCGCGCTGCGTGCATTCCATGAATATCTTCCGGACTTGTCTCAACCCTGACCAGAATCACATCCCGACCCTTAGCCGCCATTTGCTCGGCCTTGTTCGCATCCAGAATGATAATGCCACTGGCCGCCCCCGGGGACGCCGGAAGTCCTCGAGTGATAACATCCTTTTCAGCATCAGGATCAAGTGTGGGGTGCAGCAACTGGTCAAGCGAGGCCGGATCAATACGCTGGACCGCTTCGCCCTCGCTCAAGACACCTTCAGCGACCATATCAACTGCAATTTTGAGAGCAGCCCTGGTGGTGCGTTTGCCGGATCGGGTTTGGAGCATCCAGAGATGCCCCTTCTGCACTGTGAATTCAATATCCTGCATATCCCGGTAATGAGCTTCAAGCTTCTGGAAAATATCCTTAAGTTCTAAGAACACCTCAGGCATGACCTCTTCCATTGCAGGTGCCTCGGCTGCGGCCTCTTTGCGGGCCGCGGTGGTTAGATATTGTGGTGTGCGAATGCCCGCCACCACATCTTCGCCCTGTGCATTGATCAGAAATTCGCCGTAATATTCCTTTTTACCGGTCGAAGGATTCCGGGTAAAAGCCACACCGGTGGCAGAACTCTTCCCAAGATTTCCAAATACCATGGCCTGTACATTAACGGCGGTTCCCCAATTATCAGCAATGTTGTGAATGCGCCGATAGGTCTTTGCTCTATCCACCTGCCAGGATCCGAAAACAGCACCGATGGCCCCCCACAACTGATCCACCGGGTCTTCGGGAAAGGGAACTCCGAGCACATCCATGGTGGTTTTCTTGAAAGCTTGTGCCAGGGCCTTCCAGTCTTGAGCGTCGAGATCTGTATCCAGATGAACGCCCTTTTCCTGCTTCAAAAGCTCGATGCCATCTTCAAACAAATAATGGTCGACCCCTAAAACCACATCCGAATACATCTGGATAAAGCGCCGATAACTATCCCAGGCGCAACGCTCGCTGCCGGATTGTTTGGCGAGGCCCTCGACCGTCTGTTCGTTGAGACCAAGGTTAAGGACCGTATCCATCATGCCCGGCATGGAGAACTTGGCGCCCGAACGAACGGAGACCAGCAGCG
>JACZYI010000025.1 GCA_022571175.1 Pseudomonadota bacterium | reverse complement strand
CCCGGCCCGTGCCCCGGGTGCGGCGTCATGCTCAGCCCGCAGACAACCGAGGGCCGGACTTCGCGCTTCGACAGGCTCACACCGCTCGCCCAGATGGGCATCATCGCAACGCCGGTCATCATCGTCATGACCAGCTACACCGTGATGCAGCTGGTCGACAGCCTGATGGTCTCGCGGATCGGGCCCGACGAGGTTTATGTCGCGGCCCAGGGCAACGGCGGGATGCTGCCGTACGTGGTGATGGCGCTCTCGCTGGGCCTGTGCGGCGTGATCAACACCTACGTGTCGCAGAATCTCGGCGCGGGTCGCCCCGAGCGGTGCGCAGCGTACGGGTGGAACGGGCTGTGGCTGAATGAAAGTTTCGCAACCTATATGGCGGCTCTGGCAGTCTCGGAAGCCACAGAATTTTCTGATTCCTGGCATGGTTTTTACCTGAACAGCAATCTTTCCGCCTTCGCCGCCGATGAACTTGTGACCACGCACCCGATTGAAGTCCCTGTGCCGAGCACGGCTGATTTCTTTTCCATCTTTGATTCCATAACCTACGGTAAAGGCGCCTCAACCCTCAATCAGCTCACCCATTACATTGGGTCTGAAGCTTATCAACAGGGCGTTTCGGCTTATCTGAAAAAACATTCCTATGCCAATACCGAACTGGATGATTTTATTGCATCTCTTTCAGACTCTTCCGGTCAGGACTTAACGGGCTGGGCCCGTGACTGGCTCTATCAAGCAGGCGTTAATGGTCTGGAAGCCTCCTACACGTGTGAAGGCGGTGAAATCAGCGCCTTTCGTATTCTGCAAACTGCTCCTGAAGACCTGCCTACCCTCAGGCAGCAAAATATTCAGGTGGGTCTATATGGCATGGGGGAAGATGGTTCTGTTTCAAACATTGCCATTTTACCCATTCAGATTGATGGAGCTGAGACATTGGTGCCCGAAGCTCTGGACCAAACCTGTCCTGATCTGGTCTTTCCCAATCATGGCGCCTGGGGATATGCAAAAATAAAACTGGACGCTCTTACCCTAAAAAATCTGCCGCGCGGCATCAGCAACATTGATGATCCACTGTTGCGCTCCATGTACTGGTACAGCTTGTCGGATGCGACACTCAGGGGTGAGTACGGATTTGAGGATTTTCTCGCGCTTGTGGAGAATAATCTGGCACATGAATCCAATGAACGTGTCATGCAGCAAATACTAAACGCGGCCTCAAACGTGCTGGCCATGATTGACCGCCTGTCACCCACATCGGATGCCCTCTATGCCAAAAATGCAGATCGCATTCCGGATGCCTTGAGGACACTGCTCGCAACCAGATTTGAAAATGATGAACTGAGGACACTCTGGTTTGATGCCTTTATTGCCGAAGCCCGGAGCGATAAAACCCTCGGCCAACTGGAAGATATATTATCGGGCGGAAATGAGCTTGTCGGGCAGCCGCTGGATCAACCTCACCGCTGGGCCATTATTGCAAAGCTCAATCAATGGGCCAGACCGGATTCATTTGAGCTTTTAGAAGAAGAAATCCTGAAAGATGGTTCCGATGCCGGACGGCAGCAGGCGATCATTGCGGAAGCTGGACAACCGGACCTTGGCAACAAACGTCACTGGCTCGCGAATATCTGGAGCCTGGATAATCCCCTGCCCCTTTCGCAGCTTCGAAATGCCATGAGAGCACTATTTCCAAGTCATCAGGGTGCATTACAGGCTGAATTGCTGCCGGAAATTCTGGCCACCCTGCCCGAACTTGGTGAAAGCCATGGGCCTTATTTTCTGTCCACTTATGCCGGGTCATTGCTTTATGGAGCCTGCACCACCAAAAGCGTTGCCATGCTCGCGGAACTGTTGGCCAGTGAAACTGTAAAGGATACAACCGCCTTGCGCTTCTTGCGGGAATCTCACCAAAGGGATGCTCAATGTCTGGGATTAAGGACGTCATTGGAAAGTGCTGAATGATGGCTTTGCTCGACCTCTCTGATTTTGAAAAGGCCTATGAAAATGCGCGGAACCATGTGCATCACACGCCTCTTTTGACCAACAGAACCCTCAGCCAGATGACAGGGGCCAATATCCATCTCAAAGCCGAGCTTTTCCAGAAAACCGGTTCCTACAAAATACGTGGGCCTCTTAATGTTCTGGCCAATATGTCAGCAGAGGACCGGAAACGGGGTCTGATCTGTTCCTCTGCGGGCAATCACGCTCAGGGTGTGGCTTATGCGGCGCGTGTCTATGGCGTGTCCGCCACGGTTGTGATGGCGGCTAATGCGACCCAGAGCAAGATAGATGCCACGCGCGGCTATGGTGCCGAGGTTATTCTGCATGGTGAAATTTGGGATGATGCCTATGAAAAGTCTCTCGAAATTCAAAAGGAACAGGGCCAGATTTATGTGCACCCGTTCGATAATCCTCTTTTGATCGCCGGTCAGGGCGGTGTGGGGCTGGAAATTCTTCAGGATTTACCCGATGTGGATATTGTTGTGGTGCCCATCGGGGGCGGTGGTTTGATCTCGGGCATTTCAATGGCCATCAAACTGCAAAAACCGGATGTGAAAATAATCGGTGTGGAATCATCAGGCGCTCCCGCCATGAAAAACAGTGTCGAGGCAGGCAAACGTATCAAACTCGATAATGTGACTTGTATCATCGATGGGCTGGTGGTTAAGCAGGTAGGTGAACATACCTTGCGGACCGTTCAGGAGTTTGTGGATGAAATTGTGCTGGTGAGTGACGAGGAAATTTTCGAGACCATCCTCTGGGTCATGGAACGCGCCAAAATGAGCGCCGAGGGTGCTGCCGTGGCCAGTGTGGCAGCTCTCATGCACCAGAGATTTGACATTCCAGAGGGAGCAAACATCGCCTGTGTTTTGTCGGGCGGTAATCTGGACCTGTCGCAATTGAGGGGATTGAAATGGAACTGAAAAAATATATCAGCCTGATTATAGCCTTGGCGTTTTCGTTGGCCGTGGTGGCACCCGCAACAGCCTATGAGGAAGGTGTGGAGATTTTTGCCCCGGGCATTATTTCCAGTGACGGATTTGAATTGGGTGCCAGCTTTTCACCCGATGGTTTGACTTTCTATTTCGCGAAAATAGGTGACGGCTTCTCCAGCAGCATCATAATGGTTTCTCATTTTATCGATGGTGATTGGCGCGAACCCGAGCCTGTTTCGTTTGCCGGACCCTATCGAGACCTTGATGCCTTTATCTCACCGGATGGCCAACAAATGTTTTTCCAGTCGGACCGGCCAGTGAACGGCGATGAAGCCAAGGACTGGGATATATGGATTTCGGAAAAAACCCGAGATGGATGGGGGGAACCCTGGAATCCCGGTGCGCCTGTTAATACGGAAGCAACCGAGACATTTCCGGTCATGGCGCCTGACGGCATTCTCTATTTCTCATCTGACAGGCCGGGAGGAATGGCTGGCTCGCTCGATATTTACGCCTCTGCCCGCGACCATGGCGGTTATAGATTGCCAGCAGCACTTCCGGCTCCCATCAATACGGAAGGGTCGGATTCAAATGCGCTCATTGCTCCTGACGGCAATTTTATCATCATTGCCAGCGACGCCCTGCCCGGTCATCTGGGTTCTGGTGATCTCTATGTGCATATGCGTATAGGTGAAGGCTGGTCCGAAGCTAAACATCTGCCTTTGGTGAATACGGAATATCGGGAATTTGCCCCGGCCCTGTCTCCAGACGGTGACTATCTTTATTTTACGTCCAATAGACCCAAACCAGGAATGACCGACACTGACCCAGGTGATATTTACCGCGTGCGCCTGAAGGCGATAGGCCTGAATTAGCTCACCTATTCATATCTCAAGGCCATGGCGGGGGATGTCAGGGCTGATCGTGTCACAAGAGTCAAAATGAGGGCCATGGTCACCGCCAGAATAGCCGCACCTGCGAGCACATAAAGCCCGGGACTCATGTCAATGCGCTCGGAATATTTCTCAAGCCAGCCATTCAGATAATAAAAAGCGATCATCCATGCTGGAATGTTGGCCAAGAGGACGGGCTTTGAATATTGCCAGGTGAAGAGCTTGATAATGTCACTGACTTTTGCACCCATCACGCGGCGCAGACTGATTTCCTTGATGCGGTGAGAGACCGAATTCATCACCAGCCCAATAAGTCCAATGGATGAAAGCAGGACTGCCAGCCCTGAAAAAACAGAGAAAAGCTGCAATTGCTGTTGCTCGGTCTGATAAAGGCGCTCCACCCGTTCTTCCATAAAATCAGTACGTATGGGTGTATCCGGATACATGTTCGCCCAAATCTCGCCAATAGCGACCATTGCGTTAGCCTGAGCACCGGGAGAGAATCGAATGACCATAATACCAAGGCTTGCCGGGTCGTGATAATATATCTGACCATTTATGCCTGAGCGGGCCGAGGCAAAACTCATTCCCCTGACCACACCTACAACCGCCAAGAACTGACCACCCCCGCTAACCAGTGACAATTGAATTTGCTCGCCAATAATGTCCTGACTTTCGCCATATCCTAAAGCGTTGGCCAGGACCTCGCTGATAATGACATTTCTGTTCAGAGGAACTGTGGCAGGATCGGCGTAACCATCCAGTATTGTCATATCTTCAGCAAAACGCTCATCCAGAACACGCCCTTGGGTTAAAGTCATGCCCATGGTCTCAATAAATTCATAGTCTATGGCCACCAGACGGGCTCCAGGGCCCAGCTTCCGTTCTATATGTTTTGAATAGAAACCTTCCATGGATGTAGAATTATCCATGGGAGCCACGCTGGTGCGGGTGACTGACAGAACACCCGGCACCTGTTTAATTTCCCTTTTCAGGGCCTCGGCCAGTGAGGCTGTTTCCGCTCTGTTGATACCCCTCAGAATTGCCAGATTATTTTGGTCAAAGCCCAGATCAAGTCTGTTGATATGATCCATCTGCTGGGAAATTGTCACCGAGCCAACAATGAAGCTGATCGAGACTACAAATTGGACAAAAACAAGACTGGACCGCAGCCGCGCCAGACCAGTTCTTTGACTTCGCCCACCCGTTAAAAACCGTGCCGGGTGAAAATTTGATATAAAAAGAGCCGGATATAATCCTGAGAACAACCCCAGAAAAAGACTCCCGAACAGGATAAATGCCAGAATTTCCGGTTGCAGAAAATCCGACAGGGTAAAACTACGATCAACCATCTGACCAAATATGGGCAGGACTTCAATGGCTAATCCCAAGCCAATAATTGTCGCCAGCAGCGTTTGGGCAATGGATTCTCCCAAGACATAACGAATAATCTGACCCCGCTTGGCACCCGCCACCTTGCGCAGGCAAATTTCACGCTCCCTTTCCAGTGCACGCGCGGTGGCCATGGACACAAAATTGAAGGCAGAGATAGCCAGCACAATCACTGCCACCGCCAGAAATCCATAGATCATGGCGTAATTACCCATGGGGTTACTTGCTGTTCTGCCGCTGGCGCCTAAGTGAATGTCATCAAAAGGCTGCAGGAATAACATGAATATTTCACGCATATCACCGGGGGCACCACCGATGAAAGGCCTGTTTTGATCAACAAGAACCGCCAGTTTTTCGTTAACATCCGCGATGCTGGCATTTTCGTCCAGCCGGACAAAAGTCTGCACCCCAATGTCGTTCCAGCTGGTGGAGTTTGAAGCCAGTTCTTCACGAGATTGAATGATAATATCGAGAGTCAAATCAGTATTATCGGGCAAGTCCCTGAAAACCCCGGTGACCACATAGTCCAGATTACCGTTAATGGTCAGGGTTTCACCAATTGGATTCACCTCGCCAAAATATTTGGTCGCCATTGTCTCCGACAATATCACAGAGGATGGCGTTGCGATCGCAGTCTCTTGTTCGCCCAATACAAAATCAAGACTGAATAATTCCAGAAATTCTTCATCGACGAGAGAGATTTGATCATAATTCACAAACTCACCCCGCTTTACAGGCCAGTTCAGGAGGCTCAGTCGGGCCGAAATTACGACCTCGGGAAAATCTGCATCCAGCGCAGGTTTTAACGGCCCCATAGTGGCCCATGTGTAACCACCCGATGGCGAGGTCAGAAAACGCCCGTCGATACGGTAAAGATTTTCGCTATTCTCTACCCAATCATCAAAATTCATCTGATCACTGGCATAAATCAAAATCAGACTGAAAGTGGCGATGCCACCGGCAAGGCCGATAATGTTTAATATGGACAATGTGGGTTTTTGGATAAACTGCCGATATATTGATTTTAAGACTTCTTTGATCACAATGCCCTCCTGCCATCGTTCCGGCCCACATTCCTGGGCGGATTCCCCCACTGACATTGTATTATGCAAAGATTGTACCAAGTAATTCAGTGAGTTTTATTCTTAAAATACAATGCGTTAATATGAATTTGGATTTGAAGTTCAGACACGATCGTTCGATATCGGACATGATTTGTCCGAATCCGTACAAATTAAAGGGAGACAGCTTCTATTCCAGCGTTACTTCCACCGCCAACAGCTCGGAGGTAAAACTCTGTCCGGCAGCGCCCATCTCATCGAGGATAGCCAGGAATTCTGCGTCCTGATGCAGCTTGGTCTCAGCGTCAGCAAAAGCGTTAAATGACGGCAATTCCCAGAGCAGATAAATCTCGCCGTTCTTGGGGCCAGCGAACGTGGCTTGCAACACACGAAGCTTGGCGGGCAGGCCCAAACGATGCGCAACCGCCTCCACTCTGTTCATTCGTTCGAGAAAACCCTGCAGATCACCGTTCACATCGGCGATGATCATATCGATCACGGGCCGGGTCTGATCAGTGGCGGTTGCGTCCGTTGGGGCAATAATCGAGAAAATCAGAAAACACAATATTGTGAGTTTATTCACGGCAAAATCCTTCCCAGAGTATGGAATATGTGGCGAGAAGCCTAGTCCGCCTTCGTTTCCACCACCAGAAGAAAATAGCCCACCCCGGGCTTTAGATATCTTTAGATCAAGCCCGAGCCAGTTTTATTTGTGGAAAATCCTTAAAGTGCTAATCCTTTAGCCGACAGACGAGTCTAAAAACGCAGAAAGGAAACTATCATGACAAGACCCATAAAAATAAATCTCATGTCTTTCAGCATCGCTCTCACCATCCTGATTTTCTCGGGCCTGAGCATTTCATCAGCCTCAGCGCAAACCGGTAGCCGCATCGATTCCAGCGCCTATCCGGTGTTGTCACTTTGGCTTGCACCTCCGGGAGAAATTTCTGAAATTCGCCGTCTTTTACAGACAGGACATGCCAACGATGCGGTGGTTCTGGCGCGCAATTTTCTGGAACAGGTAAAATATAATATCAGGAGAGGAGATGAGACTCATCTCTATTTTGCCATGAACGCGCTTTGTGTGGCCCTGACCAACGCCGGTGAGCTGGATGAAGCGATTTCAAGCTGCACCCGGACGATTGAACTATATCCCAATCACTGGCAAGCGGTGAATAATCGTGGCACCGCCTATTTGGTAGCGGGGCGGGTGGGAGAAGCCACTGCTGACTATCGTACAGCTCTGGACCTTCAGACTGCTAAAGGAAGTTTTGCCGAGGTTATCCAGCACAATCTGGATCTTTCAGTCAGCAGGCTATCAGGCACATAAGCATAGAATTCGTATCTGGACCGGGGCCAACCGATGAAGCCTGGAGCTTATCCGGACTTCTTTCGTTGGCCTGCTATTCTTTTACGAAAATATCCAGCGGCAGAATGGCGGTAACACCGAAGTTAGGCGTATCCACCAATTGACCTATGCGAAGATCCACAGCTACGCTTGCAATCACATAGGCCTGTTCCGGCGTCAGCCCGTAGGTCTCCACAATATAATAAATCATTTCATGGAGTGCATTCCGGGCGGCCAAATCAATATCCTTCGAGAGATTCCTCAAAGGTGCGATTTTCTCTGAATCAAGATAGCTCATATCCGGCGGCACAAAGCCTTTTTCTTTCAGGGGAAAGCCTGTGGTGGCATAAAAACGGCGCGAAGGAATATCAAGCAAACTGGAAGGGCCTTCAAAGCGAGGCCCGTTCATGCGGTGCGCCTGGCCCTTGATAATTTCTGTCACCAGCATCACGTCCGCATCCATTTCAATAGCCGTGCCGGCAACTTCGCCGTCACCCTGGGCAAAATGCAAATCACCCACAGCCAAGCCACAGCCATCCACATAACAGGGAAGATAAAGGGTCACACCCACGCCCAGATAACGAATGTCCATATTGCCGCCATGCTCACGGGGTGGAATGGTACGGAGACATTCATCGGCATGACTGCCTTCTGGCCCACAAATGGCGGCTGGCGAAGCATGCGTGGGGTTGGGCAAAAAGACCCTGCCACCAGCGGCTGCCAATTCTGCTTCCCGCGACAGCATCTCCTGAAGCTGATCAGGTCCGGGCAATACGGTAATCACACCCGGAAAGGCATGGTTGGGTATGCGCACACCCGGAATATCATCACTCACGGCTTCCTTGCGATTGAGGCGCCAGAGAACACGCGAGGCCTTGAACGGATCCGAAGCAAAGCCAAAACTCGAGGTGGAGGTATAAGCATAGGGTCCAGGGTCAATATCCAGAATGGTAATCGCCAGCACATCACCCGCCTCAGCACCCTCAATATGGACCGGACCTTGCAAGGGGTGGACCGTACCAATTTCAGGTCCGTTGACCCGGGGGTCGTCGAATGTGGAGTTGGGGTCAAGGTCAAAGTCGCTGGCATTTCGGGTAATTAAACGAATAATCTGACCGGGCCTGGCCCAGGCTGCCATGGGAATATCAGGATGCAAACGGTTGATACATTGGGGGTCTTCATTGCAGGTACGCCCCTCGCCACCAACGATCACAATATCATCCACGTCCGCCACCGAGCCAGCCACCAGCCCGAATATGCCGAGTGCGCCCATAGCGGCCAATGCCACCGTGCCGAAAGTCCTCTTTAAAAAATTTCTCATATTTCCCCCTTTTGCATCACCGGACACCACGACCAGCGAAGGCCCGAACGCTAGCATAAAACCACCGTCCGATGCCATGGGCTATTGGGTTTCTACAACCAGCAATGTGTGATAAAAAATATTAGGCAATTCGAAGTTGATACCGTCAGACAGCGAAGGAGTTTTATTTGTGAAAATCCGCCTTCAAACTGTTATTTCCATATTGATTGTGGTCAGTAGCACAAACTTGACTGAGACCGAGCACATCAAGCGATTCATTGAAAAGATCACAGTCGATGACAGGATAGTGGTTGTAGAGATAATTCCGCAGGGTCCGGGACTGGCTGGACGTATGGGTTGGGAATTAGCCGCTGACGGCGCGGCCAGAGAGACGGCCCGAAGAATTTCTGAGAGTATTCAAGATCCAGGTGGCGCTGATCCCTTCGAAAACCCCAACCAGCTTCCTACCTTCCTTTTTCATGATGACTGCGCGGATGATGCAAAATCTGTAAACACATACTCCATATCCCCAATAGAACCAAGCGAGTGGGATTTGGACCGAAATGGTGGGCCGGGAATTTACTGGAAACCACATGGTACGTTTTATGCCCTAGCGGACGAAGAACATGACAAATACATACAAGGTGACAACAAAATCGTGATGACTCATTTAAATATTGTTAGGACACGATTGGACTCACTTAAGGAATTGATGGACAAAGGAATTTCGGTTTTTAGAGGTCGGCCCGTGTTTTGCGAATGAAAGTCAGGCCAAGACCAATTTAAACTAGCCAGACTCGCCCTCGAAATAATCCACGCCGGACCCCTTTTTGACAACAATGCGCAATCCCCCTTCTCCCGGCTGGCCGACCATGGCTGCCACTTTATCGCTGTCCGGATATTCGGTAATTTCCACCGGCTCCACCGTACTCACCGCCAGAAATTTCAGATCCTTATCGGAAGTATTTCTGATTTGGCGACCAGTTTCGGTTCCTACCACGCAGGAGACCACATCACCCTCGCGCAAGGGATAATCGGTGTCATTGTAGCGAAGTGTGCCCTCACCCTCGAGAATAAAAAACATTTCCTCAATGGTGTGATGCAGATGATAGGGAAAGGCAGCCTTGCCCGGCGGGATGATGGTCACATTAAAGCCGAGCTTCCTGGCGCCAAGCGAGCGCGACAGGGACCCCAGTTTGGCTTCAAATTTTCCGCCATCGCCCCAATCCATATAATCGAGCTCGTCAATATTCATAATGGGTCGCTTGGACATATACATATTCTCCACAAAATTCAGGTCTTTGTTATAGCTCCGAACCAAACCGGAGCAAAAGTTTGAAAAATTGCTTAATAGATCAGGGCTGCCAGCTCGTCGATATATTCGGCATCGTTGGTGAAATTGATAGGCAGAATGAGCATCTCTCCGCTGGTCACGGGGCTCATGACAAGATTTTTGTACCGGTCACCCTCAAAGGCGATGAACAGACCCGATTTGGCTGGTATTCGAATCTTTTCCTCTAGCAGATATGTCTGGCCACCCTCATAACCCTGGTTCAGAAAAATCAGGCCCGCAAAAAGCCATTCGGGGCTCTTGCCCGGTTCACCTGATGGCTCTCTGGACCAGCCCGGAGAAAAACTGGTGGCGCTACGTTGGACAATGCGCAGACCGGTGTCACACAAGCTACCCTCGATACCAAACCAGGTACCGACTGCCTGGGCCGCAATTAAACGCGCCTGCTGCATAATCGACAATGCAGTGCGCTCGCTGGCTGGTAGCGCCTTTGAACTCAGGGTCCGGCTCTCGATGCCTTGCTCGCGGACATAATTGGCGCGATGGCGATTGCGTTCTGCCGCATCCAGCAAGGTCTGGCATTGCTCTTGGTTGAGAAATTCTTCCATATAGACAAAATCCGCGTGGTCTGCGTTGGTGATAGCGCGATATTTTCCAATATCCTCGACCGATATTGTGGTGGTTTCTGATTTGGCAGGTTTTGCTTGGGCTTTCTTTTTGGTGACGGATTTAGGAGCAGGGTCTGTGATGGGCGGGGGTGTTTCACCCCTGAGATCAACAGGTGAGTTCAAACGTAACTTGCTCACATGAACATCTTCTGGTGCCTTTGAGCCGGTGGGCAATTCGCCGCGGAAATAAAAGCGTTGCCAGGCCTGTTTGATAGCCTCAGCGTCTCCCTCAGCCACCTGCGCCATAAACTCGGTGCGACTGTCAGCAAAAGCGAGCTGCTCTTTCAAAAGTGGCGGATTATCCTCAAGGCAATAAATCTGAAGATCAAAGTCATTCAGAAAATTGGCGGGCACTGGGAGAATGTGGCAGTAAGGTTCGCCTTTGGTAAAAGTGAAAACGCCGGGCCGTGTCAATTGCCAATTCATGGTGAATGGATAGGGCAACCAGTCGGTCTCGATAACACCGGTCAGTGGCGACATGCCATCACGCGGATAATTAAACGGCCCTGTGGCCAAAAGCCGCCAGCCAGGCTCGGTATGAAACTGGTAACCTGTATGCAGGGTGAGAATACCGCGAGTAAAATTGGCCAGGGCAAGATGGCTGATGTCCTCGCGGCCATCAGCCGCCCGAATCTTCATATCTTCGTTGTCAGGGCCACCATTATATTCGATCTCAATATCGAAAGGGCAGAGAATTTCCCAGCCGAAAGCATTGCCGATTGCCAGTGGCAGGCAGCGGTAGGGGTGTCTGCCTGGAAATTCATCCATCCAGCGCCGGGTCGGCTTCGCCGGGCGAATTTCGCCAAAAACATGGCCAACCGTATAACAATGGAGATTTGGCACTCGTTCAGTTTCCCCCTTTAGTATAGCAACTCTGCTGCAACGGTTGGCTGCGCGCCTTTTATGTTTGATAATGCCAATCCAGCGAAATTTCAACCGCCCCCGAGCGGATAAGCGATAAGTTCCGGTTTTTCTTGTTTTCCCAATTCCCTGCCTTCACCTTGTTTTAAGCACCACATTCAAGCATAGCTGAAGACCATAGGGAAGATGGTTGTTTTTTGCCACCCGCTCCGCTTGACCTTTGCAAACTCCCCGGCCTAGGTTAATGTCTCTGGTGTCCATTTCATAAGGGCACCGGGGGTAGAGCCAATGCGACTAACGGGGGATCTATAATGTATAAATTGTTCATTTCTGCCTTTTTAATCACGGGGATGGCCTTATCCAGTCAGGCCATTTCGCGCGAGCTTGAACTTGCGGACTATCTGGATTGGGAAACGGTTTCGGGGCCACAAATATCACCCGACGGGTCTTTCATTATCTATACCCGCCGCAGCGCCGACAAGATGAGTGACAGCTGGATCAGTGAGGTCTGGCAGATGGACGCAGACGGCGGGCGCAATCGATTCCTGACCACGGGCGGCAATGTGCAATTTTCACCCTCTGGCGATCGTATCGCCTATATCGGACAGGCCGATGGCCATTCTCAGGTCTTTGTCCGCTATCTGGACGCTGAAAGTTCTGTCACCCAGATTACACATCAGCAATATCGCATCAATGGTCTCGCCTGGGCGCCGGATGGCAAAACCCTGGCAATCCGGGCCGCTATTCCCATCAAGCCCTCATGGAAAATTAATATGCCACCCAAGCCCAAAGGCGCTGAATGGACTGGTGATCCGCGCATTACCGATCGGCTTTTCTACCGCCGTGACCGGGCGGGTTTTATTGATGCCTTCAATCATATTTTTGTCGTCCCCGCCGATGGCGGCACGCCGCGCCAGCTGACCGAAGGCAATTGGAGCGCCGGCGGTAACCTGGAGTGGACTCCTGACGGCAGCGCTATTCTCTTCACCGGCGAAATTATTGAAGAAGGTGATCCCAACGGCATGCGCTCAAACATATATGCAGTTGAGGTGGCCACGAAAGAGATCAGTCAGCTTAACATCACCGACGGTGGCTGGAACAATCCCAAGGTTTCCCCCGATGGCAGCCAGATCGCCTATCTGGGCAATAGCTCGGTCTCGGTCAGGGACGTGACATTTCCGCCAGTTGAGTTGCACATCATGAACCGGGATGGCTCGGAAGATCGCACTGTGGTCGCGGATATTGGCAATGGTGTGAGAGACATGCGCTGGACCGACGATGGCCAAGGCCTCTATCTCAGTTATGGCCGCGCGGGCTCCAGCAATGTGCGTCTTCTGGCCCTCGACGGCAGCTTCAGCGAAGTCACAACCGGCGAACATATATTCAACCTCTCTTCGGTTTCTGATACTGGCATGGGCGTTGGGGTCTTTTCCTCATCACATGTGACCAGCAATGTTGCCAGCATCAACATGGCCGATGGCACCATCACCCAACTGACCGATGTGAACGGCGATATTCTGGCTGATGTGGAGCTGGGCGCGGTGGAGGAAATCTGGTACGAGAGCTTTGACGGCCAGCGCATTCAGGGTTGGGTGGTGTTTCCCCCGGATTTTGATGCCTCAAGGCAATATCCGCTCCTGCTCTCCATCCACGGTGGCCCCCACGGCATGTATGGCGTTGGTTTCAATTATTCCTTCCAGGAATTTGCCGCCCGCGGCTATGTGGTGCTCTATACCAATCCGCGCGGTTCAACCGGCTATGGCTGGGAATTTGCCAACGCCATCAACAATCAATATCCGGGTCCGGTCGACATGGGCGACATGATGGCCGGCGTGGATGTCATGTTGGGGCGGGGTTATGTCGATGCCAAGCGACAGTATGTGCAGGGCTGTTCCGGCGGTGGGATTCTGACAAGCTATATCGTCACCCAAACCGATCGTTTTGCTGCAGCGGTTACCCGTTGTCCAATCGTCAACTGGATCAGCGCAGGCGGCACCTCGGACGTGCCATTGGGCGTACATAACCTGTTTGACAAGCCGTTCTGGGAAGACCCCCAGGACTGGTATGACCATTCCGCCATCTTCCATGTGAACAATGTCAAAACACCAACCTTGATCATGGTTGGTGAGCAGGACTTGCGCACTCCGGTGCCGCAATCGGAGGAGTTCTTCGTTGCGTTGCGCATGCTGGGCGTGCCCACCAAGCTCATTCGCATGAAAAAACAATGGCACGGCACATCAAGCCTGCCTTCCAATATGCTCAGAACACAGCTTTATATGCAGAGCTGGTTCGATAGTTATGGCGGTGGCGCTGAAGGGATCAGCGAAGAAGCCGAAGAAGACTGATAATTATCAGAAGCGTTTGTTCAGCCAGACGAGCGCCGCCAGATCCCTCTGGCCGGCCACATGACCGGCATCAAAGCGATGCAGGAAACTTGCCTGTATGAACCAGCTATCCCTCTGAATGCGATAGGCCGCTTCAAGTGCAATCTCTCGACCCGACGAGGTGAATGACTGGGTGCTGAATTCGAAAGCGGGTCCATTCAATTCCAGATCAAAATGAGTGGCCTGGTTGAGGGTCAGTTGCGCGTTTTCCACCCTCAGTGGCTGGGAAACACTCAAGACAAACTGACTATGCTCGAAACCAAGATCAGTGCCGGTGAAACTTGCGGACCATGCGGTGGATATAAACCGGTTAAACCCGCTCAACAAGGACGGCCCTCCGCTCTGCACATCCGTCAGGCCGGCGTCAATCCTGGCCTGGAAGCTGTAATTCTGGCCCAGATCAATACGCGCCCTGCCCCCGACAAAAGCAGTGACAGATTGATCCGCCAGCGCCAGACCGCCCGAAGCGCGACTGCCAAGCACGGCATTTTCCTCGATCAGACTTCCGAGCCTCAAAGTAAAGCCGGTTTTCCTGCCCACATAATCCAGTTCCGCCACCGCCGCGTAACGGGGTAGATCGACGCGCAATATTGGGTTGGGATGCCAGCCGATTCCTTTT
>JACZYI010000188.1 GCA_022571175.1 Pseudomonadota bacterium | reverse complement strand
GCCTGGGTGCCGCCGACGGTGAGGCCGTCGATGCGCATGGTCGGTTGGCCGACGCCGACGGGGACCGACTGGCCGTCCTTGCCGCAGGTGCCGACACCCGGGTCGAGGGCCATGTCGTTGCCGATCATCGCCACCTTGGTCAGCACGTCCGGGCCGTTGCCGATGAGCGTCGCCCCCTTCACCGCCGGGCCGCGCTTGCCGCCCTCGATCAGGTAGGCCTCGGTGCAGGAGAACACGAACTTGCCGTTGGTGATGTCGACCTGGCCGCCGCCGAAGTTGACGGTGTACAGCCCGCGGTCGACCGAGGCGATGATCTCCTCCGGGTCGCGCTCGCCGCTCAGCATGATGGTGTTGGTCATGCGCGGCATCGGGATATGCGCGAACGACTGGCGGCGGCCGTTGCCGGTCGGGGCCATGCCCATCAGGCGCGCGTTCATGCGGTCCTCCATATAGCCCTTGAGGATTCCATCTTCGATCAATACCGTGCGCTCGGTAGGCGTGCCTTCGTCATCAATGGTCAGTGACCCGCGCCTGTCATTCATGGTGCCATCATCAATAACGGTCACGCCCTTTGAGGCGACCCTTTCTCCCATCAGGCCAGAAAAAGCAGATGTCTTTTTCCGGTTAAAATCACCTTCCAAGCCATGGCCAACGGCCTCATGCAAAAGGATGCCCGGCCATCCGGGACCCAGCACCACTTCCATCTCGCCAGCCGGTGCCGGTCGGGCGTCAAGATTAACCAACGCTTGCCGTACAGCCTCATCAGCCACGCCCTTCCAGTGGTCCTCCCGCAAATATTTCCCATAACCTGTCCTGCCACCTCCGCCAGAGCTTCCCATCTCCTGACGATCTCCTTCGCCCACCACGACGCTGACACTGACTCTGACAAGGGGACGAATATCTTCAGCCTCAAACCCACCAGGACGAATAATATGCACGGCTTGCCATTCGCCGTAAATGGATACGGTCACTTGCTGCACGCGCGGGTCTTTGCCACGGGTATAACTGTTTATTTTTTCCAAAAGCCGGGTTTTCTGTCCAAAGCTCATCCCATCCAGAGGGTCGTCCGGCGCATAGATTCGCTGATTGGTGCCACGAGGTGCCTCGGCCAAAACAGCGCCTTTTCCGGATTGAATGGTCTTCACGGTTTGGGCTGCGCGCCGGATAGCTTCCTCAGACAAGTCGGATGAATGGGCATATCCGGTGACATCATCCAGCACAGCTCGGAGACCAAAGCCCTGACTGGTATTGAAGCTTGCGGTTTTCAGAGTGTTATCGTCATAGACCAGGCTTTCAGACCGGCTATATTCCAAAAATAATTCACCGTCATCCATCTGACCAACGGCATCATCCACAATATGGCCTAACCGCTTGCGGTCAAAGGCACCGGTCCCATAAAATATGTCTGTTGCCCTGTGAATTGGGCTCTTGGAAGGAGTCATTCTGTTATAAATTCCCTTTGTACCAAATTAGTCCATTTTACTAACACGGTCATGGTTGGCGCGAAAGATGTCTGCGATAAAATCATAGTACTGGTTAAAGGTTTGATAAATTGATTTCTGTTAAGGAAATTAACCATTCTTTCTGGTATTGCGTCACATTATCGTGGGACTTGTGGCAAAAATTATTTCTGTTATAAGCTGCAAAAAATTGTCCCTGTTTCCGGGCCACAAAGGTCAAAGAATTATAGACACGGGCTGTGGTGGGTAAAAGACGTTCAAGACGTGCTTTTTTGGAAGGGAGGAAACATCCGTGTTGAAGATACTCATGCGGGCATTTGTGACGGTTACTATGCTTGCCTTGATTCCAGTTTTATCTGTTTTTGCCCAAGCTGAAAGCGATGGTATCGCCAGGCCGGGGCAGTTGGGATTTCAGCAAGCTGCAACCGAGGTCATGGCTCGTATTCAGGACTTTCACACACTCCTGCTGTGGTTGACCGGGCTGATCACCCTGCTGGTGTTTTTTCTGCTTCTCTGGCTCATCATTCGTTATAACTGGCGTGCAAACCCCATTCCCTCAAAAACCACTCACAATACAATTCTGGAGATTCTCTGGACCACAGTTCCGATTGTTATTCTAGCCTTGGTCGCTGTGCCCGGCCTGCGTCTCCTTTATTTTCAGGATATTGTTCCCGAGTCGGACCTGGTGATCGAAGTTACCGGGCATCAATGGTCCTGGAGTTATAATTACCCGGATTATGACAATCTGCGCTTTGACGCCATCATGCTTGATGAAGCTCTTTTTGGAACTGAGTTGACAGCGGATCAGATCAATGAGCGAACACGCGCTTTGGTTGGTTTGCAGGAATTTATGGGGGCGAGCCAGGCGCCTGAAATTTATCGCTTGCTGGATACTGACACCAGGATTGTTGTGCCGGTTGGCAAAGTGGTCAAGGTACTGGTAACAGCAGATGATGTTTTGCACGCATGGGCGATTCCTGCTTTTGGTATCAAAATTGACGCCATTCCCGGGCGCATGAACATGACCTGGTTCAAGGCCGATTATACCGGAACTTTTTACGGACAATGTTCAGAGCTTTGCGGTCTCGGACATTCCTATATGCCGATCGTGGTGGAAGTTGTAACCCAGGAAGAATTTGAAAAATGGATTGATCGTAACAAGGCGATTTATGCAGACGCCCGTTCTGATCCCGAGGCCCGGTTGGTTTCCACCAAGGCAGAGGAATTAACGGCAGAGAAATCAACGGCAGAGAAATCAACGGCACAATAAAATTTTGAGGAAAGAGGTTTATTCGCATGTCATCTGAAGTTGAGCCCATCGTTGAACACGCCCACACGCCTACCGGATGGCGGCGATGGCTATATTCTACTAATCACAAAGACATTGGCACCATGTATCTGGTGTTTGCCGTTGTCAGCGGCGTTATAGGCGGACTTTTTTCAATATTAATGCGCATAGAACTGATGTATCCGGGCGTGGATTTTCTGCCCATGTTACCCTTATTGGCTGATGGCACACAGGCTCAGGCAGCACATCTCTTTAACGTCCTGATTACCGCTCACGGTTTTATCATGGTTTTCTTCATGGTTATGCCAGCTATGATTGGCGGGTTTGGCAACTGGTTTGTGCCCATTATGATCGGCGCGCCGGATATGGCTTTTCCGCGTATGAATAATATCAGTTTCTGGCTGCTGCCTCCCTCCCTGACGCTATTGGTTATGTCGACCTTCGCCGAGGGGTCATCCGGGTTTGCCGGTGTTGGCACAGGCTGGACTGTTTATCCTCCGCTTTCGACCGCGGGGCATATGGGTCCTGCCGTTGATTTGGCAATTCTCAGTCTCCATCTGGCGGGAGCGTCATCCATATTGGGCGCAGCAAATTTCATCACAACCATATTAACTATGCGGGCTCCGGGCATGACCCTCATGCGGATGCCCGTTTTCACCTGGATGACCCTGGTCACCGCCATCCTCCTGGTCACCGCCATGCCCGTCCTCACTGTTGGCCTGGTGGCGCTTTTCTTCGACCGCGCCTTTGGGGCCACCTTCTTCAACCCGGCCTTCGGCGGCGACCCGGTCCTCTGGCAGCACCTCTTCTGGGTCTTCGGCCATCCAGAGGTCTACATACTTATCCTGCCCGCCATGGGAATAGTCTCGGAGGTGATACCCACCTTTTCTCGGAAGCCACTCTTCGGCTATCCCCTGGTGGTGCTCTCCGGTGTCATCATCGGCTTCATGAGCTGGGGCGTTTGGAGCCATCACATGTTTACCGTGGGCCTGGGCTCCACGGCCAACACCGTTTTTGCGATAACCAC
>JACZYI010000187.1 GCA_022571175.1 Pseudomonadota bacterium | reverse complement strand
CTGCCCCAGCCCACGGCGAGGAAGAGGCAGGGATCGGACCCCGTGTTGAAGTGCTGGTGGAACCACCCCTCGCCGGGCACGAACACGCTTCCCGGACCCCAAGGGCATTTTCGAGCGCGAGACCAATGCGGATCATGGGCCCCTCACCGTAGAGTTTCCCGAATAGAGAGACCGTCTGGGGTACGGAAAATTTTGGACCGTCCTGGTCGGGCACTCCGCCAAAAATAGTGCGGGTGGGAGTCTCGAAAAATCCCGCCCTGAGTGCCAGTTGCGGATGGCCGGTGTAATTGGTGATCATCAGCATGTTGCCCTCGAAATTGGGGCCGATAATCACATCCACATCTGCAAAAATTTCATGCATGGCCCCCATCACAATGCGGCGAAAACGTTCCATATTCACATAGTCCACCGCCGAGAGCATCCTGACCGTGCGCCACCCGGCCCCTCGGCTGCGGGTGCCAACAAGCTTCAGCCTGTCGACCTCTCCCGAACGGGTAAAAGCATCGAATGCAGCCGCTGACTCAGCTCTGATAATGGGTGTCATCACGCCATAGGGCAGGTCAGGCAGGGTAATCTCGGACAGATTAAAACCCAGTCCACGAGCCACTTCCAGTGCATTCAGGTCAATTTCCGAGATATCCTCAATGTCATAGGCCGCGGGCATATAGCCCACGCGAATCTCTCTTAAATCCTGAAGGCCATCATAAGTGAAACCCATATCGATAGAGGAGACATCCCCAGCATCACTGCCGTTAATGCTCGCGAGCACCAGTGCGGTATCTTCCACCGAGCGGCAAAGCGGACCGCATTTATCGAGTGACCAGGAAAGAGCCATCAAACCGGTGCGTGCCACCCGGCCAAAAGTTGGGCGGAGGCCAGACAGCCCACATCGATTGGCGGGTGAGATGATTGAGCCTAGTGTTTCGGTGCCGATGCCGAAGGCAGCAAGCCCCGCCGCAGTTGACGATGAGGGCCCGGCACTCGAGCCCGAAGATCCTTCTTCCAGGTTCCAGGGGTTGCGGGTCATGCCGCCAAACCACACGTCACCAAAAGCGAGCGCCCCCGAAGTGGCTTTGCCCAAAAGTACCGCGCCCGCTTTTTGCAATTTTTTATAAACTGCAGCGTCACTGTCTGGCACACGGTCGCGGAAGGGTTCTGCGCCCCAGGTGGTACGAATGCCAGCGGTATCGGCTAAATCTTTTAAGGAGTAGGGAATACCGTGGAGTGGCCCGCGATAAATGCCACCCGCTATTTCGGCGTCAGCTGCAGCCGCCTGCTGGCGGGCCAGATCAGCGGTGACAGTGACAAAACATTCAAGCCTCTTGCCATATTCGGCGATACGGGCAAGGTAAATTTCGGTCAGCTCCAGGCTCGAAAGTGCGCCGGTTCTGATCCAACCGGAAAGGGCGGTCACAGGTGCAAAGGCAATGTCTTCATCGCTCGAGGGCAGGGGTCCCGGGTTGCCCGCGGCTGTGACCACGTTATTTTCCTGACTGCCATAAGCCTTGCCTGGCAGACGTGGATCAAAAGCGGGTGAAGGGGCGAGACCGTTTTCAATTTCATATTCGCGAATGCGGCTGGTGGCAGTTCTCTGGCCACCGATGACTTCCAGCACTTCATCTCGCTGTTCAGGCGTATAGGAAACACCCATAACCCGTTCCGCCCCTTCAAGGTCGCGCGCGGTCAGTTCAGAGTCATCATTGGCGGGGGCAATGTCGCCTTGCCTGTGCCCATCACTTTCTTGTTCTTTAGCCGGACTGCAGGCAGCGGCGGTCAGACCCAGCCCCGCCACCACACCGGCAATGGTGGAGTGGATGAGAAATTCTCGCCGGTTCGCCCTGACCGCAGGAAAGTCTCTACGGATTTCTATATTATCCTTATCAGCCATAAGTAATCAGCCTAGTTTGCACGTCGTGACGACCAATGGACGTGAACGATTTTCCATTCGCCATGGATAAATTGCAGGTTCAGGGTTTCGGCGCTTGATACCGATAGCATTTTCCCCTCGCGCTCCATTTCCCAGTTTGTGGCAGTGGTAATCCACCCGGAATCACCTGTTCGCTTGCTGTCCTGGCGCAGAAGGGTGCGGGTTATGGCCGCCAGCATGGGCATTTCGGGTTTCAGATGATGCTCCAGATAAGAAGCCAGATCTGCTTCCGGTATACCACCCTCAAACACTACCACATCAGGGTCAAAGCTTGCGGCCACCGTATCAAAGTCATCATTGAAGAGGGCATATCGAAACTGCTCCGCGAAGGCCAGCATGTTTTCATCACTGGCAATGGCGTGGTCGTGATCCGATGTAGACGGCTCAGCCATTGCATCATCATGACCATTATCGCCGGAGGCCCCGTGCCCGTGGCCATCTTCTTCCCTGTTGGCATCCTGGTCGTCACCATCGTGGCCGTGCTCATCCTCCATGTCCATGTCCATGTCCATATCCATGTCCATGTCATCGCCGCCGCCGTGGTCGTGAACCTCGTCCGGGTCAGCTTCGCGATATTCGCCAGGCAAGGATTCGCGATCCACGATAATCACGCCTCTCATGCCGATGGCTTCATGGGGGTGGCAATGATACAAATAGGTGCCGGACACAGTGAAGGTTACGGAATATTTTTGTCCAACTTCATTCAGGAGCGGGCCTTCGAAAAGCTCCGCACCTTTGGGAATTCCGTCTGGATAAGAGACAACATTATGCTCATTAAATTCGTCGACCTGAACCCAGGTTACGGTATCGCCCGCTTTGATCTCGAGACGCGCCGGTACAAAAATCAAATCCCCGGTTTCCTCATTGAATTTCATCTCGACAATATATTCCTGACCGCTGGTCACCTCCTGTGTTTCATGCTCGTGGTCATCCTGAGCCCAAACCGCCGGGCTAATCCCGAATGAGAGACCCAGGGTCAAAAACGTAAAAATCAGTAACTGTTTCATATCATTATCCTTTTTTAGAAAAAATCAAATATTGTCAATTCCGTCACGCCGTAAATCTGCCGGGGTGGCTGTCTCGGCCACGGTTCCTGCCGGATGTTCATACCAGCCAGGATCATCGTAGCTTGAGAGCGTATCACGCACCTTGAATACAGTGAACATGCCGCCAACCGAAAGTGGGCTGAAAGCCCCTTCACTCTTTTGCATGCTCACGGTATTTTCCGGCAACGCCATTCCCTTGCCTGAACTGTTGCTGTCCATCTCCATACCGGGCATTTCCATACCGGAAGTATCCATTGCGCTTGACCCGGTCTGGCCCATGGTCATGTAGCCGGGCAGGAACTGCTGGACTTTCCTGTCAAGATCGCCGGGTTTTACGCCCACCATGTTGGGCAGATTATGTCCCATCTGGTTCATGGTGTGGTGGGTCATATGACAATGCATGGCCCAGTCTCCTGGTGCATCAGCAATGAACTCGATTTCCCGCGTCTGTCCCGTAGCCACCAGAACAGTGGTCTCTGGCCATTGGGCAGAGAGCGGCAGGCGTTCGCCATCGGTGGCGACAATCCTGAAACGGTAGCCGTGCAAATGGATGGGATGATGAGACATCTGGCTCAGATTTCCCAACCGGATGCGCACCCGCTCACCGGTTCTGGCCACCAGAGACTCGGCCGCTGGAAAGCACTTCCCGTTTATGGTCAGCACATTATAATCGGAATTTTCCAGCGGGTTCGGGCGGCGCGTGTCGGGGTCAACCCGGTATTCGGCCAGCAAAAGTACGAAGTCCCTATCCACAATCTGGTCAGGATCGGGGTTTCTCGGATGGATGATGAACATGCCGGTGAGGCCCATGCCTT
>JACZYI010000186.1 GCA_022571175.1 Pseudomonadota bacterium | reverse complement strand
CGGGGTCGCGGCGCGGGGCGAGGCAAAAGCATCCCACCGGGTGATTGCCGATCATCTGCGCGCCACCAGCTTCCTGATTGCTGATGGTGTATTGCCCTCCAACGAAGGCCGGGGCTATGTTTTGCGACGCATCATGCGCCGGGCCATGCGCCATGTGGAATTGCTGGGGGTGCACGACCCGCTCATTTACCGGCTGGTGCCAACCCTGGTGGAGGAAATGGGCCATGCTTTCCCGGAACTGACCAGAGCCGAGGCGCTCATAACCGAAACCCTCAAGGGCGAAGAAGAGCGGTTCAGGCGCACCCTCGATAACGGGCTCAAGCTTCTGGGCAAGGAAGTTGACAAGCTTGGCACGGGCAAGACGCTCGCCGGTGATGTGGCGTTCAAGCTTTATGACACTTATGGCTTTCCGCTCGATTTGACCGAAGATGCCCTGCGTGCAAAAGGGCTGGAGGTGGATAAGGACGGTTTTAACACTGCCATGGAAAAACAAAAGGCCGAAGCGCGTAAATCCTGGTCAGGCTCTGGTGATGTGGCAACCGACTCCCTCTGGTTTGATCTGAAGGTCGATCATGGCGCCACTGAATTTCTCGGTTATGAAAATGAAGAAGCTCAGGGACTTGTGACCGCAATCATCCGGGACGGAAAGCCGGTCAAGAGTGCCAAAAAAAGTGACGAGATATCGATTCTCCTGAACCAGACCCCTTTTTACGGCGAATCCGGTGGCCAGATGGGGGATATGGGTGTGCTCACCACCAGCGATGGCGCAGAAATTGCTATCGGAGACACCCAAAAGCCGCTCGGTGCCTTGCATCTGCACAAAGGTGTGGTCACACGAGGTAAAATCGCCGTGGGGGATACGGTCACCGGCAAGGTTGATAGTGATAACCGCACCAGACTTCGCGCCAATCATTCAGCCACCCATTTGTTGCATGAAGCACTGAGGCGGTGCCTGGGCGATCATGTGACCCAGAAAGGCTCGCTGGTGGCCGGAGACCGGCTGCGCTTTGATTTCTCCCACCCAAAGCCCATGTCGAGGGATGAGCTGGCGGCGGTTGAGGAGGATGTGAACGCTCACATCCGCGCCAATTCCCGGGTATCAACCAGGCTGATGACGCCCGAGGCCGCGATTGAAGCCGGTGCGCTTGCGCTCTTTGGCGAGAAATACGGCGATGAAGTGCGGGTTGTGGCCATGGGTGAGGATGGCGGAGATGGGCCTTATTCGGTGGAGCTTTGCGGCGGCACCCATGTGAAACGCACCGGCGATATTGGTCTTTTGGTGATTAGCGGCGAGAGCGCGGTGGCTGCAGGCATCAGGCGCATCGAAGCGCTGACCGGTGCGGCGGCGCTGGCTTATCTTAAAGCATCTGAAAGTCAACTCCAGCAAAGCGCCAATCTGCTCAAGAGTTCGCCTGATGAGGTGATGAACCGGGTCGAGGGCCTGATGGCTACCAGAAAAAAACTGGAACGCGAAGTGGCAGAACTCAAAAAGAAACTTGCGCTCGGGGGCGAGGCATCGGGCGGAGCCATGGTCGAAGATGTTGGTGGCATTGCCTTCCTAGGCCAGAGGGTGGAAGGCGTTCCGGTCAAAGACTTGCGGGCCATGGTGGATGGGGGCAAGGCAAAGCTCGATTCCGGTGTGGTCGCCTTTGTGGCCGTGAATGAGGGCAAAGCCGCCTTGCAGGTGGGTGTGACCAGTGATTTGACCGATCGCTATAGTGCCATTGAACTGGTCAAGCTGGGCAGCAAAATTCTGGGTGGTCAGGGCGGAGGCGGCCGACCCGATATGGCCCAGGCAGGCGGACCCGATGGAGAGCAGGCTGAGGCTGCGCTCACCGCCATCCGGGAGGCCATCAAAAAAGGCGCCTGACCTGGCTGGCTGCGTATTCAGAGATTAAATTAAGAACAGGCGTTAGCCTATTGTTTTATCAAGATTTTCCACAATCTTGTCAAAGAATCTCTGGGAGGTGAGCCAGTGCTGGTCCGGCCCCACCAGCAGGGCCAGATCTTTGGTCATGGAACCCGATTGCACCGTATCCACGCACACCTGTTCCAGGGTCTCGGCAAATTTGGTCACCTCTGGCGTATCATCCAGCTTGCCACGATGCTTCAAACCCCCGGTCCAGGCAAATATGGAGGCAATCGGGTTGGTGGAGGTCTCTTTGCCCTGCTGATGCATGCGGTAATGACGGGTGACCGTTCCGTGGGCCGCTTCTGATTCCACCACTTTTCCGTCGGGAGTCATCAGCCGCGAGGTCATCAGCCCCAGGGAGCCGAAGCCCTGGGCAATAATATCTGACTGCACATCGCCGTCATAATTTTTACAGGCCCAGACAAATCCACCCGACCATTTGAGCACGCAGGCCACCATGTCATCTATCAGGCGATGCTCGTAGCCGATGCCTTTGGCCTCAAACCGGTCCTTGAACTCATCTTCAAATATTTCCATGAACAAATCCAGGAAACGGCCGTCATAGGCCTTGAGGATGGTATTTTTGGTGGAAAGATAGACATTCCACTCCCGATCCAGGCCATAAGACAGGCAAGCCCGGGCGAAATCCCGAATGCTATCATCCAGATTATACATGCCCATGGCAATGCCCGCTCCGGGAAAGTCAAAAATATCATATTCCTGGGTCTCACCGCCGTCCTCAGGGGTGAATTTCATGGTCAGCTTGCCTTTGCCGGGTATCAGAAAATCGGTGGCGCGATATTGGTCGCCAAAGGCATGGCGCCCCACCACAATCGGCTCGGTCCAGCCCGGCACCAGGCGCGGAATATTGCTGCAAATGATCGGTTCACGGAAAACCGTACCGCCAAGAATATTACGAATGGTGCCGTTGGGCGAGCGCCACATGGCTTTGAGGCCAAATTCCTCCACCCGCGCTTCATCGGGGGTGATGGTGGCGCATTTGACCCCGCAGCCAATCTCCTTGATGGCCTCAGCCGCATCAATGGTTATCTGGTCTTCGCTTGCATCCCGGGACTCAATCGAGAGGTCATAATAATGAAGATCAATGTCCAGATAGGGCAAAATGAGCTTTTCCCTTATCCATTGCCAGATAATGCGGGTCATTTCATCGCCGTCCAGTTCCACCACCGGATTTCGAACCTTGATCTTGCTCATTTTATTTCCTTTTGAATTTTATTGGCGATGCCATAGCTGATTTAGGTAATCTGATCAATGTTTTTGCAGGCGCCTGGGCTTTTGCAAGTGTCTGGAAGCAGTTGCGAGAACCTGATCCGGGCTTTCCACCACCTGATATAAATTCCGCAAATGCTGATCCGAAAATCCCTGATCGATAATATGGTCCAGAAGGGTTAAAAAAGGCTGCCAATATCCCTTGTGATTGAGCAGCAGCAGAGGCTTCTGGTGCAGGCCCAGTTGGGCTCCGGTCAGGATTTCCACGATTTCATCGAGCGTGCCAATGCCGCCGGGCAGGGCCAGAAAGGCATCGGACTTCTCGAACATGACCTTTTTTCGCTGGTGCATATCTTTGGCAACCACCAGTTCGCTAATACCCTCCAGTGACAAATCCAGATCGTGAAGCCGTTCGGGAATAACCCCTGTCACATGGCCGCCATCATCCAGAATACGTCTGGCGATTACCCCCATGAGCCCGATACCGCCGCCGCCATAAACCAGCCCCACTCCGCTTTCTGCCATTATCTTGCCCATTTTCTCTGCTACAGCGTGAAAGGATGGATCGGATCCTTCGCAGGAACCGCAAAATACACAGAGCGTTCTGATTTGGTCCGGGTCTTTGGTCACATGAGAAGCTTACCATTAAAGG
>JACZYI010000024.1 GCA_022571175.1 Pseudomonadota bacterium | reverse complement strand
TATTTTCCAAAGGTGATGTTCTGTTTGGATTGGCCCAGGGTTCCTCAACATTTAATCTCACCGAGGATCCCATATCCGGTTTTCTTCGGAAGAATTTTAACGTCAGGAACGATGGCTCCAACAGCTTTTTTGGGAACATCAGCGGCAATAATTTTGACCTGAACGCTGTTGTGGATGCCCTTGAGAATGAAGGTTTCCTCACCATTCTGGCAGAGCCCAATCTAACCGCTCTTTCAGGAGAAACAGCCAGTTTTCTGGTAGGTGGCGAGTTTCCCATTCCGGTCCCTGAAAGGGGGGATAACATTTCTATCGTCTTCAAACAGTTTGGTGTGGGTCTTACCTTTACGCCAACCGTCATCTCGGAGAACAAGATTATCTTGCAAGTCGCGCCCGAAGTTTCCCAACTTTCAAACACAGGGGCCATTCGCATCAATGGCATTCAGGTGCCCGCTCTTATTACTCGCAAAGTGTCTACCACTGTGGAATTAGCCAGCGGGCAGAGCTTTGCCATCGCCGGACTTTTGCAAAATAACACTACACAGGATACATCAAAAATCCCGTTCCTTGGAGATATCCCAATTCTTGGCGCGCTCTTCAGATCCAACCGTTACCAGCGCAAGGAAACAGAACTCGTCATTATTGTAACGCCCTACATTGTGCGCGGTGTTGATGCGCGGGAAATTTCACTGCCAACCGATGCCTACCGCATGCCCGGCGATCTAGATCGTTACCTCAGGGGCGAAGGTGCCAGGCGACAAGCCCGCCCGGAAGGCGACCCCGCAGGCCTTCCCGGAGCTCCGGCCATGGGCGGTGCAGGTTTCAAGATTGAACAATAAGGATACTCCCCATGATTGGATCATCAAAAATAACCTTTCTCGTTCTGAACTTATTATTGGCCTCCTTATTGGTCTCCTGCGTACCAGCGGGAGCGTATTATTCCGGCGTAGCCACACTGAAGCGCAACGAAGTCACTATGGTCAGGCTCACTCACGAGATTGTACTTTCCGCGGAGGCTCCCTTCGTGTCCGAGGTTGCACGAGCTAACCTCGATCGTTTTCTGGACCTGATTGAAGTTCGCTACGGTGACCGGCTTTCACTGGATTTTCATGCCAGTGAAATTTCCGATCATGGCCAGACACAGCTGGTAAGATATTTTTCCAATCGGGGGCTTGTGATTCAGGAAAGAAGTCCGGTTTCAGATTTGGTCCCTGCCCCTGGAAGGGTCCGTCTGATTGTCGAGCGATACCTGGTTAAAGCCCCAAAATGCACATCCTCCATGAGCCCCGATAAGACGATTGACGAGAGAAAATCAGGCAGCGGATCCTCGCCAGCATTTGGTTGTTCCAGCCAAACTCTTTTTGGACAGATGGTGGCAAACCCCCGTCATCTTTTGCAAAGCCCGGGCGATGCAGGTCCAATCGCCGATTCTGCAATCAGGGCTGTAACATCTGCACGGGACGGCACCGCTCAAAATGATCCCAGCATGGGGGACAATCTTTCAGGAACGAACACGTCTTCGAATAACAATAATTAAGGACAGGAAAAATGAGGTTAGCTCTAGTGTCAGAATCAGAAAAGAACAGTAGTGATCGTCAGGCCTTTTCCGCCTATCTGACAGATAGTGAATCCGCCGAAACGGTAAAGCAGGTGGTGGAGGAACGAGCCTGGAACAAAGACCAGGTTCACTCTGGTGATATGGCAGAGGCGATCCGGTCCTTATCCCTTATGCCCTCGCCAGAAATCCTTATCATTGACCTCTCCAACAGCCTCCATGTGAGTGATGACATGGATGCCCTGGCTGAAGTTTGCCAACCCGGCACTACCGTTATAGCTCTTGGTACCGTCAATGATGTGGCATTTTACCGCGATTTGATTGCCTCCGGCATCCAGGATTATTTAGTGAAACCCGTCAGTGTGACCGTGCTCAAAGATGCCATCCACTGCGCAGTATCCGCCCGAGAAATGCCAGTTGATACTATCGAAAGCGCAGCCAAATCGCGCCGGAATGTGGCCTTTGTAGGTGTCAGAGGCGGCGTGGGTACCAGTCTCATTGTGACCAGCTGTGCTCACATTTTATCAAAAACCATGGGCTGCACAGTGGCTTTGCTTGATCTGGATTTTGAATTTGGTACCACCTCTCTCATTTTCGATCTGGAGCCAGGCCGTGGATTGAAAGAAGCTTTGGAAAACCCCGGTCGTCTGGATGATCTCTTTATCAAGCGAGCCATCGTCAAACAAAATGACAATTTATCTGTTTTGGGGGCAGAAAACGCGATTGCCGAGCCGCTGCAGGCTGATCCCCAAGCCCTGAATCAATTGATCCATGTTCTGGACGAGCAATATGAAATTGTTGTCATTGATACGCCAAAGGTAATGATCTGCTCAAATCCCGAGCTCCTGAACCTTCTGGATGACTTGATTTTGGTCACTGATCTTACACTCGCCGCAGCTCGCGATACCATCCGATTGCTGGCTTTTATCAAAAAGCATACAAAAAATATCAGAATTACGCTGGTGGTTAACAAGGACGGATTGAGTTCCGCTGGAGAGGTTGACCCCAAGGACTTTGAAGCGTCGATCGAACGGCCCATAGATATTCTCATTCCATATGAGGCAAAAGGCACCGTGATCGCAGCAAAGAGGGGGCAGGCGCTGGCAGAAGCGAAGCCCAAAGTAAAAGCATCGCTTCGCATTGCGGATCTGGCACAGAGACTGGCCGGTCTTCCCGAGAAGGCAAAAACTAAAAAGGCATCTTTCTGGGCAACATTCGGAGGACGGAAAAACAAATGACCGGGACAGCTATAAGAAGCAAAGTATTTAAAACCCGACGGACCGTAAACAGTTTTGGTCGCGGAACAGATGGCTCGCGTAAAGACCAATCGGGTGGTGTCAAAACAGCTGTTAAATCCATGGCATCTGCATCTGAAAATCCACACTGCAACGGTGAGCCAAAACTGTCACCGACAAAAGCTGCGAAAGCATCCGAAATCAAGGCAGATTTAGACTCTCTCGCTCACATATTGTCACACAGGCTGGCCCACTGGATTGAGAAAAAAAATCCATGTCTCATGCGAAAGAACGAAATCCAGAAAGAAATCTCCTTCCTGGTGCAAAAAGTCAATCATGACCTCAGGGCAAATTTGAGCGACAAAGATTTACGGGAGCTAGAGACTTTTTTACTCAATGAACTGAATTTGAAGGCAGAAGGGATGCGGGACGACCCTTTGATATCCCAGAAAATTTTAGACCGGAGCAAAAACGCCAATACTCTGGTCGTAGCCAAGGAAAAAATTCAGCCGCTGTTGCTCGAACATATTGATGTGAGCGCAGCCGCCCAGTTACCGCGCGCCGAACTGACCGAACAAATCAGCGAGATCGTTGGTGAACTTCTGGTTCAGGAAAAAATTAACCTGAACCTCAAGGAACAACGAAATCTGGTGACAATTCTTCTGAATGACATGTTGGGCCTAGGTCCACTGGAACCACTGCTTGCCGACGACAGCATCACAGACATTTTGGTTAATGGCCCCAATCAGGTCTATATTGAGCGGGATGGCAAATTACATTTGACTGACGTTCGGTTCAGGGACGAGATACATTTAATCAATATTGCCACTCGAATTGTAACTGCTGTAGGCCGGAGGGTTGATGAATCCTCTCCCATTTGCGATGCTCGCCTGGCAGATGGCAGCCGGGTCAATGTCATCTTTCCCCCGCTCGCCATTGATGGCGCCTCCATATCCATCCGGAAATTTTCAAAAAAGAAAATTACCCTTGACGTCATGATGGAGCAAAATAACCTGTCGGAAGCGATGGCAACCGTTTTGAAGATTGCCTCCGCATCAAGACTTAATATCTTGATTTCAGGTGGAACGGGGTCTGGTAAAACCACCATGTTAAACGCCATGTCCAGGATGATTGATCCCGGTGAACGCGTAGTCACAATCGAAGATGCCGCAGAATTACAATTACAGCAGCCCCATGTGGTTCGACTTGAAACCCGGCCACCAAATCTTGAAGGTAAGGGTGAAGTTTCCATGCGGGACCTGGTCAGAAACGCACTTCGCATGCGTCCTGACCGTATTATTCTGGGTGAGATTCGGGGGGCAGAAGCGGTCGACATGTTACAGGCTATGAATACAGGTCACGATGGCTCCCTCGGCACCATCCATGCCAACAGACCCCGGGAAGCCCTGACAAGACTGGAAAATATGGTTGGATTGGCGGGAATCAACTTACCCTCCAAGGCTGTCCGCACCCAGATTGCCGATGCGCTTGATCTAATCGTCCAAGTAGCCCGCATGCGGGATGGCAAGCGACGTATTCAATATATTACCGAAGTGGTGGGCATGGAAGGGGATGTGATCACTACCCAGGATCTCTTTATGTTCGAATTTACGGGCGAAGATGATGCCGGCATGTTGACCGGAAATTTCAATTCCACCGGGATCAGACCAAATTTTCTGGAACGTGCTGAATATTTTGGTTTGGGGCGATCGCTTATGGCGGCTATGGGATAAGCAGATAATGCCGGAACTCCATACAAATATTTTGCAAATCGTGGTTTTTCTCACCGTGCTTTTTCTGGTGGGCGGCGGGTTTCTGGTCTGGAACAAACTAAAAAGTTTGCAGTCACGGTTTCTCAACCGGCTGATGGGTATGAAAGACCGATTTGGCAATCAACAGCTCAAAGCCAGGCCAGATATTCCAAGCATTCTGGCTGAAGGACCCACATCCGATTTTGAGAGCTTCCTGCGGGATATCGTGCCTAAACCCGGCCAACTCAGGGCCCGGCTTCGTAAAACAGGTCATGATATTGACCTGACTCAATATCTTTTTGCCAATCTGATTATCGCCATCGTGGCGTTCCTGTCACTGCATTGGATCATGGGAGTCCCCATGATGATGTCAAACCTTGCCGCCATTTTTCTGGGCCTTGGATTACCTCATCTGATTGTAGGGAAAATGATCAAAAGCAGATCCACAGCCTTTTTGAGTTTGTTCCCTGATGCGATAGATCTCATCACCAGAAGTTTGAGGGCAGGTCTTCCTATTACCGAAGCCATAAGTGCTGTGGCCAAGGAAATTGGTTATCCTGTCGGCATCGAATTCCAGAAAGTCACCGATGAAATCAGTTTTGGCAAGGCCCTGGAAAAGGCCCTTTGGCAGGCGGCTGATAGAATCGATGCTCCCGATTTCAGATTTTTTGTCATCAGCCTTTCGGTCCAGAAGGAGACCGGCGGAAATCTGGCCGAAACTCTGGATAATCTGAGTGACATTTTGAGAAAACGACAATCGATGAAACTCAAGATCAGGGCCATGTCAGCGGAAGGAAAGGCCAGCGCATTTATCGTTGGCGCCCTGCCATTCATTATGTTCGGCCTGATCCTGACCATTAATTACGACTATGCCAGCATCCTGTTCACAGATCCGAGGGCCATTATCATCGCTCTCGCCGGGCTGGTTTGGATGGCGTTAGGAATAGCCATAATGGCCAAAATGATCCGTTTTGAAATGTGACTATATTGGAATGACCCCTTTGGAGATTGTATCGTGAATAGTCTTTTGTCCCTTGGCCTGGACCTGGCCAACATCATCACCCTGATTGTCGGCGCCGCCGCTTTTCTTGCGGTTATTGCTGTTTGGATATCGGCTGTTGAGCGCAATCCCATGGGCGCAAGAGTCAAATCTCTGCAGGAACGTCGAGATGTCCTAAAAGCCAGTTATGTGGAGAACAAGCGACGTCAAAGTCCTAGACAGATCGACAGAGGGCTGAACATTATGAAGCTCGTGGTTAGAAAAATGAAGCTTGCCACGCGCAGCCAAGCAGGCAAACTTTCAGCCAAACTGGCACTGGCAGGATTTCGCAACAAAGATGCGATCATAATTTTTCTTTTTTTCAAGCTCATGTCCCCTGCCCTTGCTTTGCTCGGAGCCGGATTGCTGGTATTTGGTTTGAAAATTCTGGAAAACAATCCTGGTGGCCAGGGTGTTTTAGCCCTTTCAATGCTCTTGATCGGGTTTTGGGTACCCAATCTGTTTATCAAGAACCAGGCAAGCAAGCGTCAGGATGCTATTCGTAAATCTCTTCCCGATGCTCTCGATTTGCTGGTAATTTGCGCCGAGGCTGGCCTGACCCTGGATGCGGCTTTAAATCGGGTTGCCCGGGAAATGACACAGGCCAGCATTCAATTGGCCGATGAATTTTCACTTACCGCCATAGAACTTGGTTTTTTGCCAGAACGTCGACTGGCCTTGAAAAATCTGGCAGAGCGGGTTCCACTGAGGTCCATCCGCAGCGTGGTCGCAACTTTAATACAAACCGAAAAATATGGCACGCCTCTGGCCAAGTCCCTGCGCATATTATCAGCAGAGTTCCGTAATCAGCGCATGATGAAGGCCGAAGAAAAAGCTGCTCGCCTGCCTGCAATCATGACCATACCTCTCATTCTTTTCATTTTGCCAACCCTGTTCATTGTCCTCCTGGGACCTGCGGCCTGTAGTGTGTCAGATAATCTGCTGAATCGTGGATTTTAAATAATTAGAAAAAGACCCGCTATTTCAGGGACTTTTGCCCGATAAAGCTTGACGCAAGCCCGCATGTCTGTTTTCTTTTCATTCTGAGGATGGGTCGATACGACCTGCTTTGCAGGTTTACCTCCTCTGCGATTGTCTTTGTACAATTGCACAATCCTCGCTGTCGTGACTCAGGCCGGGTGGTTTCCACCCGGCCATTTTTCTGCCAATTGCACATGCGGCGAGGCTCAGGTGCCGATCACTGATCACATGAAAAAAGAGGACGGCCAAAGCCGTCCTCTGTGGAATTATATCGCCTCGCAAGCTCACCGATATTGATGCCGGCTCTCTTGGTCGTCGAGGTCCATGTACCGATCCCGAAGTCTGGTCTGGCGAGATTCGAGAACCATTTCCACCCCCTTGATGGCAACAAAAACCGGATTGGTCATCAATTCAAGCGGGTCACCATCCCAGACAACCACATCAGCATCCTTGCCGGTCTCGAGGGTGCCATAGCTCTCGTCGATGCCAAACATGCGTGCCGGATTGATTGTGATTGCGGCAAGTGCCGCGTCCCAGTCCATTCCATGCGCTACAGCATTTCCGGCGCCCTGACGCACGAGCCGGGTACGATACGCGACATCTCCGTCCGGGCTGCGAAACGCTATGGTGACGCCAGCGGCCGAAAGTCGACCGGCATTATAGAGCGTTGAAGCCAGCGCCTCAAAGCTTGACGGCAGGTTTGCATGAGGGTCCAGAATAACCGATACCCCGGCAGCGGCGATTTCATCAGCCACCATCCAGCCTTCCCGTGCACCTGAAAGGATCAGATCAAGCTCGCCAAACATATGGCTAAGAGCCAGCACCTGCAGAATTTCGGCTGCGCGAGACACATGCACGATGAGCGGCATATCACCCTCAACCACTGGAACCAGTGCTTCCGCATCAAACAGCGATAAAATAGAATCGCGCTCTCGCCCGGCGAGCGAGCCTTCACCGCGTCGACCGTAATTCAGCGCCTCATTAAGTGCGCGAATGAGTGTGACATAGAGCCCGCCGCGAGCACCGCCCGCGCGCGCCTTGCCCGCCTCGCCAAGAGAAACAACCATGGCAACACGGGTGGCTGTAATGCTGTCAAAATCACCCGAAAGATCTATCACCGAGGCCTGACCGGCAAAAATGCTTGATCCTGTGCCCGGGGCTACCAACGCTCTGGTAAGGCCCTCTATCCTCTGTATGGGGATGTGCATTGTTTTCGGGTTAATACCATAACTCACGTCAAATGCGGCACTAAAGACTGCCTCGCTGGTAACACGGGCAAAAGGACTTGGACTGTTGATGGTATTATCGTTGGTGGCAGACTCCAGGCCGATTTCCAGAATACCCAGCATAGTGTAGGCGTTCATCAGACCTGGCGTTACAATCATACCACCTGCATCAATGATCCGGTATCCATCCGGTACGGTCACATCCATTCCAACAGCCTCTATTACCCCATCAGCAATGAGAATGGTTCCACCTTCAATAGTGCCAGCATCGCCCATGGTGATAATTCGGCCATTTGTAATGGCGATATCTTCAGCCAAGGTTGGGCTTGCCATGACAGCAAACAGTGAAGCCGCGGCTATGATAAGATTAAGTTTTCTCATCGTGCATCTCCCTGTCCGGCCTGTCCCAGCCTGAAATCTGAAACGGGTTGGTGATCGGGGTCGTTAAGATCATAAATGAGAGCACCATCCACAAAAACCCGTTCGGCCATGGTGTAAACACTGAAGGGATCACCGGTCCAAAGCACCATATCCGCATTTTTGCCGGGCTCGAGCGAACCGGTTTCATCGGCAATGCCTAGGGCTTTGGCCGGGTTATAACTGAGCCAGAGCCACGCTTCTGCTTTTGAAATGTCAATTCCTGCATTGTTTGCGTGCGCCAGCGCCTTTGCCGTTTCTTGGTTAAGTCGTTGAATGCCAGTGGCTGAATCCGAATGCGTTATGGCGCAGGCACCAGCTTTATGTACCAAGGGTATGTTTTCCCGAATTGCATCATACATCTCCATTTTGCCGGCACCCCAGTCTGCCCACATGGCAGCACAAATATCATTCTCCGCCAGAATATCGGCGATCTTGTAGGACTCGATGGCGTGATGGAAAGCCGTGATTTGGTATCCAAATTCCTTGGAAATATCGATCATGACAGCCTGCTCGTCGGCCCGGTAACAGTGATTATGGACCAGAATTTCACCCTCCAGCACGCCAACCAGCGTTTCCAGTTGCAGATCACGTTTGGGTGGGTTCGGGTCTTCGCCCTCTTCATATTTGGCGTAATATTGATCCCATGAATTTTGATATTCGACCGCCTTGATCCAGGCCGCTCGATACCCGGCCACATTGCCCATACGGGTGGATGGAGAACGACCCTTGCCACCATAGACACGTTTGGGGTTCTCACCGCAGGCCATTTTAAGGCCATAGGGAGCGCCCGGAAATTTCATGCCCTGCATGGTGCGGGAAGGTACATTTTTGAGAGTCACACCACGACCACCGAATAGATTAGCTGAGCCAGGTAAGACCTGTAATACCGTAACACCGCCCGCCATTGCGCGTTCAAAACCTGGGTCTTGCGGCCAGACCGAATGCTCGGCCCATACTTCAGCTGTATTTGGATTTGTGGCCTCATTGCCGTCAGAATTTCCAGCAGTATTTGGCGAGGCATAATCACCAAGGTGAGAATGCACATCGATAATGCCGGGTGTGACCCACTTTCCCGTACCGTCTATGACGGTGATACCTTCGGGTACCTCCACACTTTCGCCAACGGCCTTTATTTTGCCATCCATCATCAATACCGAGCCATTTTCAGTGCGCCCGCCCAGCCCGTCTAATATGGTCACATTTATTATGACCACAGCTGTTGATGGTAATGGTTGGTAGGTGGATGGAAATGGATCTTTATCCACCATGACCAAAGGTCGCTGTTCTTTTACTTCCTTGTCCTCGTCGCCGTCGGCATTCTGTGAAATTGCCGGTGCTGCCAGTAATGCAGCAAGACCCACAAGCATGCCAAGGGCGGTCAGATGTTTGCTAGTCTTAAACACACTCTGCCCCCTTTTATGATAGTTGAACCAAATTGAAGGCTGGAGCCTAGCAAAAGAGCTCGCTGGCGGCCACACACATATGCGAGATTCTTCGCATAACAATGCGCATAGATATTAGGGGAAAAGGAAAGAAAAAGGGACCGGACAACAACCCGACCCCCTTTCCAGATTCTAGTAGCGCGAGTTAGTGAACGCCGTGCATAGCCCGTTTCAACCATGGAGAAACGAGAAGCAAAGCCCCGCCAACACCAATCGCCAGCAAACCAACTTGAGTATATACCTCAATATAATTGGCCGCCGCTGCTGCGGCATCAACCACTTCACCGCCCTCGGTTTCCACCCCGGTCAGGGCTGCAATCCGTCCTGCAACAAAATTGGCATAGGCACTAGCCAGGAACCAGACGCCCATCATCATGCCCACCACACGCGCGACTGAGAGCTTGGTCACCATGGAAAGACCAACCGGCGACAGACAAAGTTCGCCCGTTGTGTGTAGCAGATAAATGAGGACCAGCCAGATCAGGGCCGTTTGTCCACTTCCTGCCATCTCCATGCCGAACACCAGCACCATAAACCCTAGTCCGACCTGGATAATTGCCAGCCCGAATTTGACAGGCGTTGAGGGCTCAAGACCCCGCTTGTGCAACCATATCCACATGATTGAGAAGAGCGGTGCTAGCGTAATTATGAAAAAGGCATTCAGTGACTGAAAGATCGATGCGGGCACTTCATAGCCGAAAATGGCCCGGTCTACATTTCTGTCCGCCAGCAGGTTCAACGAAGACCCTGCTTGCTCGAAAAGGGCCCAGAACAGGACGGAAAAGACGATCAAAATGGTCGCGACCAACATTCGGTCCCGATCTTCCTTGCTGCACTTCATAAAGGCGTAGACAAGAACCACCGTGAGCATAAGGAGACTGAAACCATCCAGAAGCTGCCCGACCACTTCCTGATTCTGAACCAGTTGCCAGACAACAAGAACGCCAGCAAACCCGCCAATATAAATCAACACTTCGCGGCTAAGCCCCGCGAATATACGCTCTTTCAGTTGACCTTCATTGGGTGGGTCCGCCTTGCCCAATAAATGGGGCTGACCGCGCAAAAAGACGAAAAGACCACCGACCATCCCGATGCCAGCAGCACCAAACCCGTAGGCCCAACCATAGGTCTGCCCGAGCCAACCAGCTATCAGAGCACCCAAAAACGCACCCAGATTTATGCCCATATAGAAAATGGTAAATCCGGAATCCCGCCGTGGATCATCTTTGGGATAAAGTTTGCCAACAATTGTGGAAATATTGGCCTTCAGGAAACCAACGCCCGTGATAATAAATGCCAGGGAAAGATAAAAGATTTGCATGAAAAACGGATCACGTGTGATGATCGTCTCACCATTGGCACCGAGGGTTGCAACCGCTGCGCTACCCTCAAAGGCCATGCCGAAATGTCCAAGCACCAGTAAAATAGCCCCAAAGGTAACTGCCTTCCGGGGGCCCAGATAGCGGTCAGAAAGAATACCGCCGATCACCGGCATCAAATAAACCAAAGATGTATAAGCGCCGTATATCAACGCTGAACGCTGGTCTGAAAACAGAAAATGCTGCGTCAGATAAAATATCAACAGCGCTCTCATGCCATAGTAGGAGAAACGCTCCCACATTTCGGTCATGAAACAAACGGCCAACCCTCTCGGATGGCCAAAGAAATCCTTTTGATCGCCTGAACCGGACCTGCCGGAAACAACAGCATCAGACATAATCTCCCCCATTCTTCGACGCCCTGCATTCACAGGTGCAATTTATCTTCTGAAATTCTTAAAGACCGAAAAAGGCTTTGTCACCCTTATTCCGGTCAAGGGATGGTTAAAAGCTGACACTGGCCCCAAAAGACCAGAGCCTTGGCTGTCCCAGGGTCAAAATGCCCGAGCCCGAAATGGCCGACTGAATTTGAGTATCGAACAGGTTTTCGACCGTGGCAAACAGCGAAATGCCATGGCGTATTTCATATTGAACATTCAAATGCACCGCCACAAAATCATCCAGAACCCGCGTATTTTGGTCGTCATCAAACTGTTTCCCCACATATATTATATGTCCTTCTCCGCTAAAGCGCCCCTTGTGAATCTGCCCCACTATGGACGCCTTGTGTTTCGGGGCTTGGGCAACTCTTTTGCCCTCAAGCCCGCTCGCAACACTGGCGCTGGTAATTCTGGCATTGGCATAAAGATAGCGAACGGTTAGCGAAACTTCATCCCAGGGTAAAAATGTTGCGAAAAGATCAAGGCCATCTGTCAGCACGCGACCCAGATTTTGGCGTTCCCGCAGCGAGCCTCCCGCAGGGACAAATCCGGTGGGCGGAAAAACACCAGGCCCGAGAGCAATGGTCACATTGGCCACGGCATTCAGGGTCCAGTAGCGATAATAAGTGGCGCTCACTTTTGCCGGACCCCAGTCAGTGGACCACTCCAGATCACCCCCGTAGAGGCGTTCCGGTATCAGGTTCGGATTTGCTTCAGTTATATCGTTTCGGACCCGAAAAGGTCTGAACAGCTCGTTGAGTGTGGGTTGGCGAAAACCGCTAAAAACCGCCCCGCGCAAGGTCGTGCCTCCATGGTCTGGCTCATAGGAAAATCCAACCCGGCCATTGAGGACCGTACCATCACGATTGGCGATGACATCCTGGCGTGTGATACTGCCATCCGCCAGATCACTCTCCACCCTGACTCCATTAAAATTTCGCCAATAATCAACCCTGAGCGATGCTGAAAGCAGGAGCGCTGGCGTGGCTTGCCCGCTGGCCTCAACATAAGCGCCCGCGATTAACTCATCGCCACCAGCCACCCGCAGCCGGGTAAAACCCGCACCCAGATTTCGATAATTTTCGTTGGTCGCCCCGGAAAGCCGCCTGAGATCAGCGCCCACTTCCAGTTCCACATTCTGTATTCGGTCGCGTATCATACCGCTGAACCCATAGCCCTCGCCTGGCACATCAAACTGACTCAAGACCTGCCGGGAGGTTTCCCGCAGATCGTCAACGCTAGCAAAACTGTTTATAAATGTTCGAGAAGACCAATAGGCCTGAATCTGCCAGTCCGGCCCTTCCTGTCCATCATGGGAGAGCACAGCGGACAAATCCCAGCCCACGGTATTGTTGGTAGAAAATTCCAGGCCATTAACCCGGGATTCTTCAAAATAAGCACCGCTGAACGAGAAAACCATATTCTCGGAGAGTTGCCTCGAGCCACGCACACGGGCAGAATACGCATCACTTGCGCCCCTAATATCGACCACACCCCGCTGGTCGGAAGGCAGAAGAAAATAACCGCCCGAGTCAAACGCCTGACCGAACAACTGGAGGCTGCCCTCTTCTCCGGCAAAGCCCATGGCAGCAAGGGCATTAATTGTTCCAAAACTACTGGTACCAATCCTGCCTCGTGCTCCCGTTTCTGGCGCACGAGACGTCAGGCTGATCGTCCCTGACAAGGCCCCTGACCCCCAGCGTCCGGCCCCACCC
Source organism: Pseudomonadota bacterium (assembly GCA_022571175.1). GTDB lineage: Bacteria > Pseudomonadota > Alphaproteobacteria > Sphingomonadales > SMXR01 > JACZYI01. The sequence continues at coordinate 1,835 of JACZYI010000024.1, read as the reverse complement.
GCCGGGAAGATGCTGATGCTTTCCAGATCGTCTGTTGGCAAGACAGACCAATAGACCCAGCCACCAAAAGGATCATTAATGGGGATACCATCCAGCAATACCAGGGCGCGGGCTGCGCCATTAGTCCCCGGCGCTCTTATGGATGGCCCCTGGACCGTGGGATGAGCCGAAAGACTGGAGGCTCGCCTGAACAGCGCAAATGCAGGAATTGATTTCAGCAAATCATCCAGCCGGCCTCGAACCGGCTGATCCAGATCAGCACGATCCATTTCGAGCCTTTGATAAACTTTGTCTGCTACGGGCGGCGGCAGGCGTTGACCGACGACCTGCACCTCTTCAACCGGACCATCCTCCACTTGTGCCAAGGCTTGGGCCAGGACCAGGGATGGCAGAGGAAGGTTAACGAGCGCGCACGCGCTCAATATCACTCGGAAATATTTCACCGGCTCCCTCTCCAAATGTTTCACGAATATAGCTAAGAACCGATGCCAGCTGGCCATTATCCAAATACCCGAACGCCGGCATGGCATTATTATAATCACTGTACCAATCCGGCCCCCGATTAATGGTTCCCTGAATTACAAAGTCTATCAGTTCGTCCGTACGCCCCTGACCAGTGCCGAACCAACCAGCGCGGGCTGCATAAAGGGCACACCACCGCCATCTGCTTGATGGCAGACCAGACAATTATCCCGGTATGATTCTAGCCCGCTTTCATCTTCGGCAAAAGATGGGCCAGAAATAAGGATCAGTGTAACAACAATCAGAACTGCCCGATTATTCACCTTCATAGGTGATCCGCCAGATTCTGCCTCCCGCATCGTCGGAGATATAAAGCTCTCCCTCAAGACCGGTGATAATTCCCATGGGTCGATGGATGGCTTCGCCCGGACTTGCCAGGGGTGACTGGCCCGCAAAACCATCCGCGAATGTCACCTCGTCACCCGAGGGCAGTCCATTTTCGAAGGGAACATAAACAACTTTATAGCCAGCTTGTGGGAGTGGTGCCCGGTTCCACGAACCATGAAAAGCAATAAATGCCCCACCCCGGTAAAATTCAGGGAAAGCACTGCCATGATAGAAATGCACGTCATTGGGTGCCCAATGGCCGGGTGCCGCATAAATGGGATCTTGATAGAGACCATCTTTGGCCAGCAAGTTCCCATCCCCGCCATATTCCGGATTCATGATGCGCTCACCAGTCAGGTGATTCCAGTAGGTATAGGGCCAGCCGTAATCCCCGCCATCAATGACTTTATGCATTTCCTCAGCCGGAAGCTCAGCACTCTCTGCTTCAGTATAATATCTTATTATATATTCTTGCAATCAGACCACTGCCTTGTCAGTCTCATTATCAAATATGTGCATATTACCCATATCAAATACCGTTTTAACTTTTTCAGTCACGCGGTATTCAGAGCGCGGGTCAAGACGGGCGACATAACTATGGGAACCTGATCCTAAATAGACCACTATTTCATTGCCCATCAACTCAATTACATCTACCTTGGCCTCCACCGGTTCGGGAGTAATGCCGGGCGGCGCGTAGTTGGGGTTATGAATATCCTCTGGTCGTATTCCGAAGGTCACTTGCCGGTCAATATATTCTTGAAAAGGTTTGGCTCTTTCGTTAGGGATCTGGACACTAAATTCGCCTGCATCCACATACAGCTTACCATCCTCTTTGCGAATATGTGCAGAGAAAAAGTTCATAGCGGGTGAGCCAATAAATCCGGCCACAAACTTATTGGCGGGAGAATCATATAGATTTTGAGGGGAATCGATCTGCTGCAATTTTCCCTCATTCATTACCGCGATCCGGCTGGCCATTGTCA
>JACZYI010000185.1 GCA_022571175.1 Pseudomonadota bacterium | reverse complement strand
ATAATGAGCTTTTTGACCCGGTAGACTGGACCCCAGAACACGGCCCCCATATCACCGGCAGCGCTCAGATCGGCAGAATTTCGATCGCCAATTCGGATGCCTCAGCCTATGCCTATGTAGATGGTGCCATAGATGCGGCAGCCCGGGCAGTAGATGAGCAGATCGCCTGAGACCAGTCTGCCCTGATCTGGTCTTTTCTATCTCTCTAAAACAAACCAGGAGGCGTGGCTCTGCGGCGCGGAGGATCCCAGAAAGGCTTTTCTTGCAAACTGCATTTGAGCCAGACACGGTTCCAGCGAAGCTCGCGCTGGTAATAGACCTCGGCCCAGAGGTCGTCCAATGGATGGTCCCGAGGCACTTCCAGTGTAGCAAAGGCGATATTCTGCTTGCAGGTGGGTGACCATACGGCGGATGTCACCACGCCCGCGCATTTTTTGCGATCATGGAAAATATAGCTGGCGTGCGCGGGTTTGTTGCCATCGATATCCAGCTTAACGAAGCGGAACCTTGAGCCCTTGTCTTTTTCCCGGATCAGCGCCTTGCGCCCGGTGAAATTGGGCTTGTCCAAATCCACCAGCCAACCGAGGCCAAGCTCAAATGGTGAGCGATCATGGTTCTTGCGAATAGTATGATTGGCGGGCATAAAATCGTCACCAGCCTGAATAAACCCAGCTTCGATGCGGGCGATATCCAGCGCGTGGGTTCCGATAGCACGAACACCGTGATGCTTACCGGCCTCGAACAGCTCATCCCAGAGGGTCAGCGCGTTTGAGGCCTCGACCCACAATTCATAACCCAGATCAGCGGTAAAGCCAGTGCGTGATACCATCAACTCGCCACCATGGAAAGGAAAGTGCATAATGCCAAAAGGCTTAAGTGTTTCGATTCCCGAGAGTCCCATTTTGCCTAGTACCGCAAACGACGTTGGCCCCTGCACGCTGAGAGCGGCAACCTTTTCGGTCTCATCTGTGATGCTCACATCAAAACCGGCAGACGAAATCATCAGCCATTCATATTGGCGCTCATAGGTGCACAATCTATAGTCATTCTCACCGAAGCGAAAAATGGTTCCGTCATCAATGACTTTACCCTGATCGTTACACCAGACGCTGTAGCCAACCCGACCTTCCTTGAGCCTCGACATATCGCGGGTGAGCATCCGGTTGAAGAAGGCTTTGGCGTCGCGTCCTTGGACGCGGTATTTTCTCATGGGTGAGAGATCCATTACAGAACAGGTATTGCGGATAGCGAAATACTCGAATTCTACATTCTCAAAATAGTCCGCAGACAAATATCCCTTCCAGCAGTGCCAGCTGCTGCCCTGTGACAACTCAGCCAGACGCGGATAAAAGGGTGTCGGCAGCGAATGTTTGCGAAAATGCTCTTTATCAAAAGGCGCGCGCATCATTTGCCTCCCGCCAGGATTTCTTGTGCCGCATTATGTCCGGCTGCACCCGTAACTCCCCCACCCGGATGGGAACCTGCACCACACAAAAAGAGGCCATCAATAGGCGTTGAATACTGCGCAGCGCCATAAGTGGGGCGCATCATGAACAACTGGTCAATAGCAAACTCAACATGATGCCAGTGGCCACCGGTCATGCCGAATTCCTGTTCGATATCCACCGGCGTAAGGCACTCGACAACGGTCATTTTGTCCTTGATATCCGGAGCATAGGCCGAAATAACCTCGACCACGCGCTCAACGAATGCGTCCTTTTGAGCGTCCCAGCCAGCCTTCAGGTGGTATGGTACATATTGCACGATAGCCGACAAAACATGTTTACCTTTCGGCGCCAATGACGGATCTGCAATAGTGGGGATTGTAATTTCCATCGCCGGATGATCAGGATACTCGCCATACTTTGAGGGATTAAAGGCCTGTTCCAAATATTTCCGGGAGGGTGCGATGACCAACCGATTGCCCATTGCATTCTGGTCGAGACCGGTGAAATCAGGCAAACCATTCAACACCATATGTATTTTGGCGGCCCGGCCTGAGGCACGCAAGTTGCTTATACGATGTGCGAATTCGGCTTCCAGATTGCGGGCCCCTACTAGATTCAGGAACGTGGTTTTCGGGTCAGCGTTTGAAATTACCGTTGGCGCGTATATCTCTTCGCCGCCCACCAGTACCACGCCGACAGCACATCCACTTTCCAGCAATATGCGCTCCACGGGAGTCGCAGTCCTGATCTCTGTGCCAAAGCTGATTGCAGCCTTCGCCAGCGCCGCAGTGACGCTGCCCATACCACCAATTGATCCACCCATTGGCAGAACCGCATCGCTCCCCAGACCACAGGCCAGACGATAAAGATAACTCAGCACGGTGTTCGGCATGCGTGGCTCCATGCCAGAGCCCAAAACAGCATCCAGCGCCAAGGCACCTTTCAATGCTTCGCTTTCGAACACTTCATCCAGAAGATCGTGGATATTCATGCCGACGATGCGCAGGAAATCCCGCATGCCCTTTTTGCCCAGCCCGAACCGGATATCCCAGCCCATCCCGGCTAGTTTCATGGTATTCCGTAGCCCTACGTTGGCGAGACGTGGCGGTGTTTTCAGCAACTGCGGAGCCAGTGCTTTCGCGTAGCGTTCCATGCGCTTGATAAACCCGGCATAAGCCGTTTTTTCGGCTTCAGAGACCTGAGCCCCCTCAATACTGTGGCGGCGGATTGTTATATGGTTACCATATTCTGCCAGCGCGATCGTATCAATTTGTGTCCTACTCAAGTCAAAACCATGATCTTTGAGGCTCAGTTCTCGGTCTATTTTGGGTTGCAGCATGTGAAGGATATGGGCACAGGCAGACACCTTAAAACCAGGCGCAAATTCCCGCGTGATCGCGGCACCGCCGACCTGCCCGGAGCGCTCCAAGACCAGCACATTACGTCCAGCTTTAGCCAGATAGGCAGCACAAACCAGACCATTGTGGCCGGCACCGATAATAAGGACATCATAACGATCAGTCATCGCCGAAGTCCTCGGGTGTAATTTTCTCTCGACCCAGATCAAGGAGTATCTCACGAGCAGCATTGGTCCCTGGGGCTGCCATGACGCCGCCGCCTGGATGCGTACTTGACCCGCACATATACATCCCCTTGACCGGACCACGGTACTGGGCATAGCCCGGGAAGGGTCGGTTGAACAGCAACTGATCAAGGCTGAGATCGCCCTGAAAGATGTTGCCCGCAGTCAACCCCACTTCGGCTTCGATCTCGTGTGGCGTGCGAATCTCGGCATGCAGGATCAGGTCTTTAAAATTAGGACTGAATTCTGCGATCGCGTCGATGACGGTCGCGCCAAAGGCCTCGCGCTTTTCAGGCGTCCAGTCGCCATCAGCAAGTTTGGCCGGACAATATTGGACGAAAATGCTCATCATATGCTTGCCCGGTGGCGCCATCGTGGGATCAGTCAGCGTCGGGATCATCATGTCCACATAGGGCCATTTGGACCAAGTGCCGTTCTTCCAGTCGTCGTAAGCACGCTCAAGCTGACCAAAGTTTTCGGTAATATGCAGATCGCCCCTGATAAGTGGACAGCCCGCGGGGAACTGCGGGAAATCGGGCAGGCCATCCAGGGCAATATTGAGCTTGCCCGACGAGCCCTTAATTTTGAAATTCCGGGCCTTCTCCACAACGTCATCAGGCAGGTCTTTTTGGTCCATGAGCTTCAGGAAAGTACGCTTGGCATCAAGATTTGAAACCACAATAGGGGCATCAATTTCCTCGCCACTATCCAGTACCACGCCCTTGACGTTGCCGTTCTTGACGCGGATTTTGGCCACTGGTGCATCGGTACGGATTTCGCCGCCATGTTCCA
>JACZYI010000184.1 GCA_022571175.1 Pseudomonadota bacterium | reverse complement strand
AAGCGGCGCTGGAGGCTTTCGTGGATTGGCAGATCAACGAAGGCAGCAGCGGTCTTGTACCCTGCGGCACCACCGGTGAATCACCTTGCCTGAGCCCTGCCGAGCAAAAGCGCGTGGTCGAGATTACAGTTGCAATCGCCGCCGGGCGGGTGCCTGTGATGATGGGCTGCAGCTCCAATTCTACCGAAAAAGCAGTTGCCCTGGCAAAAATTGCCCGGGAGGCAGGGGCAGACGCGGTTCTGGTGGTAACACCCTATTATAACAAGCCCGGCCCGGAGGGGCAGATACGTCATTTTGCCGCTGTCCATGACGCCGCTGATCTGCCGTTTTATCTTTATAATATTCCCGGTCGCACGGGCGTGGATGTGACCATTGATACCATGGCGGCCATGCGGGAAGGTCTGGCCAATTTTGTTGGCCTTAAGGATGCCACCGGCGATCTGGCACGCGTGTCTGAGCAGCGTCAGATGTTGGGCAAAGATTTTACCCAGCTTTCGGGTGAAGATGGAACTGCCCTCGGGTTTAATGCCATGGGCGGTACGGGCTGTATTTCCGTAACCTCTAATGTGGCACCCCGGCTCTGTGCGGACTTCCAAAGCGCCAGCCTGTCAGGAGACTATGCCAAAGCATTGGAGCTTCAGGACCGGCTTATGCCCCTGCATTGGGCGCTTTTTTCCGAGACCAGCCCGGGGCCAGTGAAATTTGCGGCTGAACTTCTCGGACTTTGCTCCGGTGACCTGAGATTGCCACTGACCAAACCGGGCGCGCAGACTCAAAGCTTGATCGCCTCGGCTATTTCCTCGGCTGGTCTGGACCCGGTTGGGCTGTAAGGGGCGGGTCATGGCGGGCAAAAAGAAATCTTCACCAGAGGAATATATGCGCATCGTCGCCGAAAACCGGAAGGCGCGTTATAGTTATGAAATTCTCGAACAGCTTGAGGCGGGCATTGCCCTGCAGGGAACCGAAGTGAAGTCACTGCGGGAAGGCTCTGCCAATATCCGCGATTCCTATGCTGACGTTAAAAATGGAGAGATCTGGCTTGTGAATGCCCATATCCCTGTTTTCAGTCATGGCAACAAGGGTAATCATGAACCCCGCCGACCGCGAAAACTGCTGCTGCACAAGCGACAGATCAACAAGCTTGGCGTGGCCATCCAGCGCCAGGGCATGACCGTGGTTCCCCTGAAACTTTATTTCAACCATAAAGGCGTGGTGAAGGTGCAATTGGGACTGGCGCGAGGAAAAAAACTGCACGACAAGCGCGAGACCGAAAAAACCAGGGACTGGCAGCGCCAAAGAGAGCGATTGCTGAAAACCGGGGAATAATCCGCGCGCTTCAAAATAAGGCATCAAAGCTAAAAACAATAGAAATTCTCTTTTCTGTTGTTCAGGACCGGATTGTTTAGTTTCCAGACTAAGTTATTAAATACAATGGGTTGAACGAGTTTCTTAAACTAAATACCGACCCATTCAGCTTTTGTTGCAACTAATTCGCATTAACATATTGACAAGTATTTCCCATTAGATTAAGGGGCAGTTGATAATCATTCTTAGTTGCAATAAGAGACAAAAAAGGTCTTGTTTGTGGTAAATTCCGAAAACTTCTCACCCCAAAAAAAATTGAGGCAGGGCAGGGTAAAAACCCCATATGGAATGGTCATATGTGCCAGTCTTTTACCCTTTCTTTTTCCTCAAACGACCAATGCCCAGGACGGCAACATCCGCGAAGCTGAGGCCATCAGCTTTGAGGCCATCGAACGTATATCGGTGATTGGCAGCCGGGAGAGAAAATTCAAAATTCCGGGCGCTGCCACATTTATTGGTCCTGAAGATATTGAGATCTTTGAATATGACGATATCCTTCGCATGTTGCGTCAGGTTCCCGGGGTCAATATTCAGGAAGAAGACGGCTTTGGACTGAGGCCAAATATTGGTATTCGTGGCACGGGACTTGATCGGTCCGCCCGCATTACGCTGATGGAAGATGGGGTTCTGATTGCGCCTGCACCCTATGCGGCACCGGCTGCTTATTATTTTCCTACCGCCGGACGCTTGAACGCAGTGGAAGTGCGCAAAGGTTCCAGCACCATTAAATTTGGCCCGCGTACCACTGGCGGTGCCATCAATCTGGTATCCACACCCATCCCGGAAGATATGAGTGCTGTGCTGAGAGCGCGTGTGGGCGAGTACGGGCTTAAGGAGTTTCATGGTATTCTGGGTGGTATGGATGGCCAATATGGCTTCATGTTAGAAACCTTCCAGGCCAATAATGGTGGTTTTAAATCCTTGCCCTCGGGTGCCAATACCGGCTTTGATATTGAAGACTATCTGGTCAAGGTTCGGTTTGGATTTAGTGAGGCTGCACCTGATGTTCATTATATCGAGTTCAAGCTGGGCAAAACCGATCAAACCTCAAACGAGACCTATCTGGGTCTGACCGATGCGGATTTTGCCGCTGATCCGTTTCAGCGTTATGCCGCCTCGTCGAACGACCGGTTTACCTCCACCCACAGCCAGTTTCAGGCTCTGCATTATTTTGAGGCTTCTGCCAGTTTCGATATTTCAACGGTAGCTTATTATAATAAATTCGAGCGTGACTGGTTCAAGCTGGATGACCTCGATTTTGGTGACGGTCGCGGTCGCATCCGTCCTGGTGTGATATTTGAAGACCCGACCGATCCCCTGAATATTGCGGCTCTCTCTATTCTCAGGGGTGTTACAGACAGCGTGGATGATGCCCTGCAACTCCGGCATAACGCCCGGGACTATTATTCCTGGGGCGTGTCCTCGGTGGCTGGCTTTACCTTTGAGACCGGTGATGCAGATCATGTGCTTGAGGTGGGCTTGCGCTATCATGAGGATCAGGAAGACCGGCTGCAAAACCGCGAGAATTTCAAGATGGAATCGGGCGTTTTGGTGCCCACCTCGGTGGATGCACCAGGCAGCCAGGCCAACCGGGTAGCCGAGGCCAGCGCGTTCGCGGGTTTTATTCAGGATGAAATTATCTGGAATAACTGGACCTTCGTGCCGGGCCTACGTTTTGAGTCCATTGATCTGACCCGAATCGATTTTTCCAAAGCTGATCCTGAACGATTGTTAGGGGCTACCGGTCGCCGCAAGAATGATGTCAATGTGCTGATTCCTGGATTGGGGATAATTTATGAATATGGATCATCCTGGCGGTTTTTGCTTGGTGTGCATAAAGGCTTTGGCCCGCCCGGTCCGTCTTCGGCCAATGCCTCTGAAGAAGAAAGCATCAATATCGAAACTGGTTTCCGCTATGAGGGGCACGGCCTGTTTTTTGAAGCGATCAGTTTTTTTAGTGACTATAGCAACCTGCTCGGGACCTGTTCCAACGCCACCGGCTGCGGGACAGGCGATGTGGGCGATCAGTTTAATGGCGGAGAAGTGAATGTCATCGGGCTGGAAATTGGGGCCAGTTATACGGCCCAGGCAGCACCAGGCTGGTTTCTGCCTCTTCAATTAAGTTATACCTATACCGATGCCAAATTTCGCACCAGCTTCACCGATGGATTTTGGGGCGACGTGATCAAGGGCGATAAACTGCCTTATATCCCGCGCCACCAGCTTTATCTTTCCATCGGGCTTGAGCATAATGAGTTCGCGACCACTCTGGCGCTGAGTTATACCGCAGCAGTCCGCAGTCAGGCTGGGCAGGGCACCATTCCAGGATTAGAGCGCATTGATGACCGGGCCATAGTGGATTGGTCAGCCCGTTATCGAGTGAACTCCAGTGTCAAGATTTTCGTCACTGCGGAAAATCTTTTTGACAAGACCTATGTTGCTGCAAGGCGTCCCTATGGTGCCA
>JACZYI010000183.1 GCA_022571175.1 Pseudomonadota bacterium | reverse complement strand
CGGTGTCGAGGATTTCGTCCGGGCCGGGTGAAATAAGCAGAATATACGGGCCATTTCTGTTTTCGGATATCCGATGCACAAAGTCATTATCCCAGGCGTCCCTCATTTCACCCAAAGCGAGTTCGCCCGGACCGGGTAGTCGATCATTCATGAACAAAAATTTCTGCACGGGTAAATTCAGGCCCGAGAGGATCATTTCGGTCTGTAAAGTTCGGGTAGTCACATCATAGGCATCCATCACCGGTTTGATGGTGATAAAGTAGAAAGCCAGGGGGGCTGCCAGAAGAAGAAGGGTTGCTCTTATCAGCTCGCCAGCCAGAACTCGGGCATAATTTTTGTTGAAGGCGAGAGCGACCACAAAGCGGCGTGCTTTGCCAGCCACGGTCAGGAGATAGGCAAAGCCGATAAAAGCAGCCACAAAAGCAAGCAAAGTGATTGCCAAATCTTGCAACAGACCCCCGGATAAATCGCGTAGATAGAAAGCAAATAAATTCACCAGTATTATCCCGATTACCCAAGCGAGGATGGTCTTGATTCGGACACGCTTGATACTGTCGGCATTAGCAATGGTTTCTTCAATCAAGGGGAAAGCCTTCCAGTTCAAACCTGCATCTCCTGGCGGTAACTGCTGGATAAAGCACGCGACTTGGCCCATGAAAGCAGCCTGATTTGCCTTGCCGCGGCCCTGCCAAACAAGAAAATTGAGCTCATCAACTGCAAGTGCTTGCAAATCGCTCATCTTTCGCATTTCTTCTTTCCACTGGTCCACATTCTGGTCCGGGGCAACGATGAAAAGAATGCGGCTAGGGGTAAGGCAGGTCAGGGTCAAGGCCACTTCCTCTCGCACAAATTCGGTCACATCGCGCAAATCAATCACCGCCGCCCGGCACCCTTTGAACGAAGCCCAAATTCGGGCTTTCCAGTCGTCACCCGCTTCCAGATTGAGATAGCGGGAACCGGCATATTTGAGGATCATCCAGCCCAGAATTATAGGCCGCAACAGGGTCGGTGTACGCTGCCTGGGGTCTCGAATGCCCGATATGCGGAAATCTACTCCGAAAGCGACCTCCAGCAATTCCCTGATCCATTCGCTTTCCTTATCTTTGCGGAAGCTCCTCAAATAAAGCACATTCGTGGCACGGCGAGGGAACGCGATGAAAAAGAAGGTGAGGAATATAAAGCTGCCCGCAACCGTGCCTCCCATGGTAGCGGCAATCAGGGGCTGTTCCCAAAAATAAAAGAGAGCTATTTCGAGGCCAGCGGCAGTCAGGATCAGTAAATACAAACCAAAAATCCAGGGCTTCAGGGTCAACAGGGGGTCATATAGCGGACGCGGTAAGGGTTTGGTCCCGAGCCGACCCCTGATATTATCTGGAAGTTCCAACCGCTTCACCGCTGAAAGCATCTTGAAGTCACCCGTTTTGCCCCATCCTCACCAATCTGCCGGGCAGGGCTCCGGTCAGTTGATCGTCGCTGATAACGGCCTCGCCCGCCACGATGGTGGCCATATAGCCTTCAGCCCGTTGCATCAGCCGTTTGCCGCCAGCCGGTAAATCACGCACCATTCTTGGTGCCTTCAGCTTCAGAGCCGCGCTGTCAATAATATTTATATCGGCCCGCTTGCCAACCTCCAGCCGACCCCGGTCATGGAAGCCGATATAATCTGCAAGCTCGGAGGTGAGCTTTTTAACCGCCTCCTCCATTTCAATCTTGGGCCCGCGCACCCGGTCCCGGCACCAGTGGGAAAGTAAATATGTGGGAAAACTGGCGTCACAAACCGTGCCCACATGGGCGCCGCCGTCGGACAATCCCATCATAGATTGCGGATGATCCATCATCTCCTTGACCGCGTCATAGCTCAAGTCTGTGTAATTATAGATGGGGAAATAAATATACTGGTTCCCGTCCTCCTCGAGCAAAATGTCATAGATCTTCTCAAGCGGGGTTACGCCGTCCCGGATGGCCATCTGGTATATGGATTTATCCGGGGTTTGCTCATAGTCGGGATTGTCGCCGAGAATAAACATCTTGGCTGAGACCATATCCATAATCTGCAGCAGTTTATCGGCAAGCGGAGGGATGGGCGTGCCGTCACCCGCCAGGGTCTCGGTCTTCTCACCGAGTATTTGCTGTTTGAACGATGGCTCGCGCATGATTTTCACGCGTTCAGCGAGCGATAAATGACTGATTTTTTTGTAACTCGGAAAGCCAATGAACGGATGGAAGGTGCAATCAAGGCCAAGAGTGACGCCAATGCCGCGCGGTGCCACCTGAAAGCGGAAATCGAGGCCTTTCTCCTTTGCCTGCTCGGCGCGGCTCATGATTTGCCGCCATTGTGTGGGAGCAAAATCCCGCTGCATCAACGAGATTGCCAGCGGTTTTCCGCCAGAGGCCGCCACATATTTCTCAAGAATATCAAATTCCCGGTCGAAGGCCTTGGGGTCATTCCGCTCCAGATCAAAATCATTCACGGCCTGCAAAACACCATGGTCCAGCCCCTTCAGGGACGAGGCAATACCTGCCAGTTCGGCGGCGGTTGCTTCTGATGAAGGGGTCCATTCGCCCTTGGAGGTTCTATGCAAGTCTGACCTGCCGGTTGAAAACCCAACCGCACCCGCTTTTAATGCCTCGCGGGTCAGGCGAGCCATTTCCGCAATATCTTCTGGCGTTGCAATCTGGTCACAATAGGCCCGGTCTCTCATCACATAAACCCTGAGCGGGTCATGCACCATATGGACGGCAAAATCGATGGTATGGGGCGTATCGATGGCGTCCATATAGTCAGGAAAACTCTCCCAATCAAATTTGATACCTTCTGCTAGGGCGGTGCCGGGAATTTCTTCCACCCCTTCCATCAGGCTGATGAGCCGGTCTTCTTCGCCCTTGTGAAGGGGCGCAAATCCTACACCGCAATTGCCCATCACAATGGTGGTCACGCCATGATAAACGCTGGGTTCAAATTTCTGATCCCAGCTGACCTGCCCGTCATAATGGGTGTGCACATCGATGAAGCCCGGGGTCACAATATGCCCGGTGGCGTCTATTACCTGTGCTGCGTCCGCGAGGTCCGCGCCAATTTCCGCGATCAGACCATCCCTGATGCCAATCTCTGCCCGATAGGGCTCACCGCCATTGCCGTCATAAATCAGGCCGTTTTCAATTTTCATATCAAACATTGCGCTCAATCCTGCTCGCCTTTTTGGTAATCGCCTTATAAATTCCCAAGACCGTAAAACCACCTACAAAATGCCAAATGCCCCAAAAGGCTACCAGCTGTACTGCACTGCCCACCCCCTCAAACTGGGTCAAAAGTATCACCAGCCCAATTCCGGAGTTCTGAATCCCCACCTCAAAGGTCAGCGCTCTCCGTTCCCCGCGTGACAGTATGGCAAGAGCGCCAATCAAAGCCCCGAGACCAAATGCCAGGCCGTTATGGATGGCGACTATTGGTACCAGAATATGACCATACTCTATCACAAGTGACCAGTTGCTCATCAGGCCGATAATGATAATGGCCAAGAGCAAAAACAGCGAAAATGGTGTCAGCCAACGCCCTAGCTTGGTTGCCATGGCGGGATATTTACTGGACACAACCATACCCAGGGCCAGGGGCACACCCAGAATGGTCAGTGTTCGCAGCAAAAAGTCGAGCCGGTTGATATCAATCTGGTCAATCAGCATGCTGACGGGCTCATAAAACTGGCTCCAGAACAAAACCGAGACCGGAATCATAAAGGCTGAGAGCACGGTGGAAATGGCGGTCAGGGTCACAGAATAGGCGGTGTCCCCACCGCTGATCTTGGTATAGAAATTCGATACATTCCCGCCCGGGCAGCTGGCAACAATAATCATGCC
>JACZYI010000182.1 GCA_022571175.1 Pseudomonadota bacterium | reverse complement strand
CATGAGATGGCTAAGAGTTACTCTCTGACCTCGTCCCGAAGCATGACTCTCCGTTTAAAGATTTGACTCAGAGAGAGATTCAATTTTTCGAAATCAGGGTTTCCCTCCACGAATTTTCTTAGAGAGGCATCATCTTTAAGGGCGGTGTTTATAAAGGCGTCCGAAAGGAAAGTTTCCAAGGCCGTAATGGCGTGCACATGCAAGAGCCTCAAGAGCTGCTGTGCAAGGCGATCATCCAAAGTGACTTCCAAAAGGTCGTCGATAATATCGAGTGCTTCGTTTAGAGTCGAGCCAAACTTTGTATTAGAAGTGACGGCCCACGCGAGACCATTTTCGAGATCTCTCGGGGACCAATCCACGCTTTCAACATTCAATTCGTCTACCAGAGCATTAATTACCGCCTCTGGGACCAAATCTTCGAACTGCTCCCACAGTTCGTCCCGGGTGTCATATGGACCCCCATAGATCCACTGGTAACCGCCCTCTCTGGATTCAAAGGGGAGAATATTGACTGGGTTGCCCTGTCGTTTGTGCAGCGGGCAGATGACATCCATGAGGCCAAAAAAATCGTGAAGGGCCGCGCCGGGGTTTTAGCCAAGATTGAAAAGCCCGCCGCCTTTGACTGCCTGTCTGAAATTCTGGATGCGGCCGATGCGGTCATGGTGGCCCGGGGTGATCTGGGCGTTGAGGCACCGGTTGAAGAAGTGCCGAGCATGCAGAAACGTATTATCCGGCTCGCCAGAGATGCCGGCAAGCCCGTGATTGTGGCAACGCAAATGCTGGAAACCATGATCCACGCGCCGGTGCCAACCCGCGCCGAAGTGTCTGATGTGGCCGGTGCCGTGGACGAAGGTGCTGATGCGATCATGCTATCGGCAGAATCTGCGGTGGGCGAATTCCCTGTACAGGCGGTGGAAGTCATGGACCGGGTGGCACGCCAGGCAGAAAGTGACGAAGATTTCTTTGCTACCAGAAGGCTTGGTAGCTCGGGTGCAAACCCCACAGCAGAAGATGCCATAACCGCAGCGGCTGGCCAGGTTAGCCAGACCATTGGTGCATCAGTGATTGTCACTTATACCACCAGTGGCTCAACCGCATTGCGCGCTGCTCGCGAACGCCCCAAAACACCTATCCTGGCCTTGACGCCCAGGCTTGAGGTGGCACGAAAGCTTTGTATTGTCTGGGGGCTACATACGGTCAAAACCACCGACGTGACAGATTTTGAAGAAATGGTGGCAAAAGCATGCCGCATGGCACTCCAGCAGGAACTGGCCAAAGCAGGCGAGCGCATTGTTATCACCGCGGGTGTGCCCTTTGGCACTCCGGGTGCCACAAATGTGCTCCATATCGCCTGGATGAGCGGCGACTAGCTTGAAGGGCGGGAATAAAGAGAGAAAAACCGGGTCTTGAGCAGTCTAGCCCTGGCGGGCCTTGAACCGCCGGTTGGTTTTGTTGATGACGTAGGTGCGGCCCTTACGGCGAATGACGCGACAATCGCGATGCCGGTTTTTTAAAGACTTTAATGAATTTCGTACCTTCATGGGGCCGCCCTTTTTACGCATATGAAACAATTGCCAAAAGACGCGCGAACATAAGGGCCACCGCCAGCGCTGTCAACCGGCAAGTGCGCTCCTCAAGCTCGCCTCGATTTAACATCCGATCCTGTGGATTCTCTAAAATATAACCCATTTGGCACTTTTATGTTGATATATGTTCCTTATTGGTGTATATATGCTGTTCATTTAACCTCTTTGGAGATAATATCATGCCTAGAATTACGGGCTCCGTTGGCGAGGGAGGCAAGAATGACCCACCCGATGTATCAGTCATTCAGCTAGGACTCTATCACATCGAGGTTAGAACCAGCTTTGGGGTGAGACGCCTCTATCAAGGCATGATCGATGGTCTGAACTCGCCCGAAGTGAAGAAGGCCATATCCACCTTCCAGCAATGTGTGGGGGAACGGGTAACTGGTCGTATCCAGCCTTTCACGCCTATCTTGTCTCGTTTCAGACCCGCTGGCCTGCCTATTTCGTTGATTGGCATGGAAGGCATCAAGGGCACCACTGCTGTCTTTGTACCCGATATTCCACCCTCCGAGATTGAAACCCAGGCCCGGACTGAAATTACCCGGGTAGAATTCAAGGCACCTCTGCCCACAAAGCTTGCAGCATCCTTGTCCGGGGTCATTCGCCGCATCAATATGAAAACCAAACTCTATCTGGTGCTGAAAGATGTTTGTATAACCCCGCAAGGCCGGTTTGAAGCCCGGCTCCGCTTTGAGCTGGCTGGTTTTGTCTCTCCCATGACCAGACGGCTCATATTGGGTGAACCGGATTATGCCCCGCCTGAAGTAATCGGTCTTGTGTGCGAGCAGGTAGAATCCGCCGGGGGCTGGATTGTGGGCAGCTATGATTGTCTTATCTTCACCTCGACCAACACTTACGCCTCCCTCACCAACCGCAAGGAACCAACAGCCGCTGAACTCAAACAACTGGGTCTTGCCCAATGCCCCTCGGATAAAATCCTCAAAGCCATGGTCCAGGGCTGTATCAATCTTGCTAACAGAGGTGCCCTCACCACCGCCCCCGGCAAGGCAGAACATACCGACCTTATCACCGTCGCCACCCGCATTGATGCAAGCGTGGGGGCCAAGTTGCAGGGTGCCAGCAGCCAAAAATCAATAAAGTTCATGAACCCAACCGGAGGCGGAATACGCGGCCAAGATTCCTACGGTGACGGAAGCTTTGGTGCTTCGCGAGATGGCGGTCGCCGCTCCCACGCAAGCGTCGACTACATTGCAACGGTAGGGCAAAATGTGGTCTCATCAGCAGATGGAACAATTTATAAATTTGGTTTTCCTTACAACAATGATTTATCTTATAGGTATGTAGGGATCGAGACACCCCAAGGGCATCGGATACGTCAAATGTATGTGATGCCTGATGCAAGTTTATCAGTCGGAGATTCTGTTAGTGCGGGTGACGTAGTTGGTACGTACCAAAGTTTGCAGAAACGTTTTCCGGGAATTATCGAGCATGTTCATTTGGATATCGAAAAAGGTGGTGCGTTTGTGGACCCGACAACTCTTATTCCATAAAAGAAATCATAATGCGTTCTGGCTTTTGCAATTTATGATTGTCACAATTTTTGTGACAAATGATACTCTATTTATTTTCGAATCTCGTGCTGCCAGATCGGTGACTTGTGATGTGTTTGAAAATGTTTATCCCGGCAACGATGCTTACAATGAATTGGTTTGCAGAGGCTGGTACGCCTTTCATGATGGTCAATATCAAGAAGCAATGTTCGCGTTTCGGCGTGCGGATGAGATCGACCTATTTGAATTTCCAAATTTCAAGTTACTCCCTATTTTGGCGTTGACTGCGGCAAGACTTGGCGAAAATCATTTAGCGAACCATTTTCTGCGAGAAGCTGAACTGACTTTGTTTATCGCCAATGGAGAATTATTATGCGTTGCTGAAAACGCTGGTTTTGCACTTTATCGACGCGGCCAGAGGCTTCCGGAACCGCAACCAACACAGGTCATCGTACGCATGTGTGGGGATATCTACGATGCGCTTTATAGTTTGCAGAGCATTGACGAGGCCCGATGGCGCACCGAATTGAACGAAAACTTTCTGCGTATCAGAGACCTTATTGTAGATTAAACCGGATTATGCCCCGCCCGAAGTGGTTGGGCTTGTTTGCCGCGAGATCGAAGACGCCCAAGGCTGGAATGTGCCTCCCTCCGGTCGGTTTTTACCCCAACCTCAGCGACATGATTGAGGTGGCTGCGGCAACCTCAGTGCCCTCCCCGTCCTCAAGCGTTGCTCTCATAAAAGCCACTCGCTTGCTCATGCTATCCATTCGGGCCTCCACCAGCT
>JACZYI010000023.1:6914-15344 GCA_022571175.1 Pseudomonadota bacterium | reverse complement strand
CCCCGACCGTCTTGGCCAGCACACGCATCACATCGATTGCCACATTACCGTTGCCAATAACCGCCACCGAGGTGACATCAAGGTCGGGATCAAGCTTAGCGAAATCCGGGTGACTATTGTACCAGCCGACAAATTCTGCCGAGCCAATTACACCCGCTTTGTCTTCACCCGGGATGCCCAAAGTCCGGTCAAAAGGCGCACCGGTGGCAATCACAACCGCATCATAAAGCCCCGTTAATTTATCCAAAGTGACATCCCGGCCAACCTCCACATTGCCAAGGAAGCAGATATTTTCTTCAAGGGCCGTCTTCTGGTATCGCTTAATAACGCCCTTAATGGACTGATGATCCGGAGCCACGCCCCCCCGAATAAGTCCGTAGGGCGTGGGCAGCCGGTCAATGATATCAATTTTTGTATCGGGTGCCTTTTTGATCAGGGCTTCTGCGGTGTAATAACCAGCCGGACCCGAGCCGATAATCGCAACCTTCAGACCGGGCTTCTCCTGATCAGACATAAAATTCCCCAATATTCACCAAATCCTTCGTGGTTTTTGCGCATGTGAAAATATAACCAGAATTTCAGCACCGAATAGCGAAGGATTGAGGGGATTTAACGCGAGTTTCCCGGTAAAATCAAGCGAGCCCTGTGTGCTGTGAATGCCATGTTTTCCTTGACTCCTGGCATCAAAATCCTATATCCCCACTAGCTTGTTAGCACGCGCACTCAACGAGTGCCAATTTAGCTGAAAAATCTAGTATTCAACCCTTCCAGCATGGCTCTTGAGCCCAAGGAAGATGAGAGAGGTGAAAAGACATGAAATTTCGTCCGCTACATGACCGGGTTCTGGTCCGGCGTATTGAATCGGAAGAAAAGACCGCTGGCGGCATTATTTTGCCGGACACAGCCCAAGAAAAACCATCCGAAGGTGAGATTATAGCCGTCGGAGCTGGAACAAAGTCAGAAGATGGAAAAGTGACACCGCTTGATGTGAAAGCGGGTGACAGAATCCTCTTTGGAAAATGGGGCGGCACCGAGGTCAAGATCGATGGCGAAGAGCTGTTGATCATGAAGGAATCAGACATCATGGGCATTGTCGAGGGCTAAGGCCCGGACCTATCTGATCCAGGAAATCATTCAAAACAAGGATATATGAAAATGGCTGCTAAAGAAGTGAAATTTCACTCCGAGGCCCGTGAGCTCATGCTCAGGGGTGTCGATATTTTGGCAAACACAGTCAGAGTAACACTGGGCCCCAAGGGCCGGAATGTTGTGCTCGCCAAATCATTCGGCGCACCGCGTATCACCAAGGATGGTGTTACCGTTGCCAAGGAAATAGAGCTCAAGGACAATTTTGAAAACATGGGCGCACAAATGGTGCGTGAAGTAGCGTCCAAAACCAATGACAAAGCTGGTGACGGCACTACCACCGCGACCATCCTGGCCCAGTCAATTTTCCGCGAGGGCTGTAAATCAGTTTCTGCGGGCATGAACCCCATGGACCTGCGGCGTGGTGTTGAGCTTGCTGTGGTTAATATCGTCAAATCCCTTGAGGCCAGTTCGAAGAAAATTTCTTCAACTGAAGAGATCGCCCAAGTAGGTACTATCTCGGCCAATGGTGATGCCGCGGTTGGTGCTATGATCGCAGACGCGATGGAAAAAGTTGGCAAGGAAGGTGTGATTACGGTTGAGGAGGCCAAAAGCCTCGAATCAGAGCTGGATGTGGTCGAAGGCATGCAGTTTGATCGTGGTTATCTCTCACCCTATTTCATCACCAATGCAGAAAAGATGATAGTCGAGCTGGAAAATCCCTACATCCTGCTGCATGAGTCCAAACTCGGGAATCTGCAAGCCATGTTGCCTCTGCTTGAGGCCGTGGTGCAATCGAGCCGTCCTCTGCTGATTATCGCTGAGGATGTTGAAGGTGAGGCCTTGGCCACGTTGGTGGTCAACAAGCTGCGCGGTGGACTGAAAGTTGCGGCCGTCAAGGCTCCGGGTTTTGGAGACAGGCGCAAGGCCATGCTGGAAGACATCGCAGTCTTGACTGGCGGTCAGGTCATTTCCGAGGATCTGGGCATCAAGCTTGAGAATGTCACGCTTGACATGATGGGCACTGCCAAGAAGGTGTCCATCAACAAGGATGACAGTACCATTATTGATGGTGCGGGTTCAAAAGATGATATCAAGGCTCGCTGCGACCAGATCAATGCGCAGATCGAGACCACCACCTCTGATTACGACAAGGAAAAATTGCAGGAACGTCTGGCCAAGCTTTCAGGCGGTGTTGCGGTTATTCGTGTGGGTGGATCAACCGAGATTGAGGTGAGGGAGCGCAAGGATCGCGTTGATGATGCTTTGCATTCCACTCGCGCCGCTGTCGAAGAAGGCGTTGTTCCCGGTGGTGGCGTTGCTCTTCTTTACGCGGCTCAAGAACTCGAAGGTCTGGAGGGCGCAAATGAAGACCAGACCCGCGGCATAGATATTGTCCGCCGGGCGGTGCAATCGCCGGTTCGCCAAATCGCGGAAAATGCGGGCATGGATGGTGCAGTGATCGCCGGAAAACTTCTGGATCAGAAGAGTAAAACCTTTGGTTTTGATGCCCAGGAGGAAGAATATGTGGACATGATCGAGGCCGGCATCATCGACCCGACCAAAGTTGTTCGCACAGCCTTGCAAGATGCGGCATCCGTTGCTGGTCTCCTGATCACCACCGAAGCGCTGGTGGCGGAACTGCCCGAAGATGACAAAGCAGCAGGCGGCGGTAGCATGCCTGATATGGGCGGTATGGGTGGCATGGGAGGTATGGGCTTCTAGTCCTGGTGCACCCAACGTTAGACAATCAAAAGGCCGTGGGGCTTCCACCCTGCGGCCTTTTTCTTTTGGTAAATCCACAAAAAAACCGGGCGAAATGATTGCCTCCAAGCCCAATCCCCACTTGAGAGTGGCTGTGTTCGATTTTCGCAATCCCATAAATTTAAATAAAAGGCTTGTTTGATGGGCAAGGACTTTCTAGATAGGCCGCAAATGAGGGACCATAAACTGGAAAATGATGAAACGGACGGGCATAAGGAATTTTTGATGAATTTCGGTAGAAGTATAATTTTTACCTCCCTGACTGCGATTTTGTTTTCGATTACTGGCACAGTCTCATCCATTGCCCAGGACAGCACCTTCACCCTGGCACCCGTACCCACCTATAAGAGCCAGAGTGGCAAGTTCGTGTTCAAACTTCGTGGCAGGGTCTATTGGGATTATGCTGTGCTTGAAGATGATGATGACAACCAGGATGGAAGTCCATCGGAGTTTCGTACGGCGCGCACCGGTCTTGACGCCAGCATGGATAAGTTCAGCGCCAGACTGGAGCTTGACCATTCGGGTGGGAATACCCGCTTTACCGATCTCTATATTTCATGGAAAGGCCCGGTGGAGGTCAAGCTTGGTCAGTTCAAGATTGAGACCTCGCTGGAAGAGGCCACCAGTTCCCGTTACACCACCTTTATGGAGCGAGCCTCTTTCACCGACGCTTTTTCGTTTGCACGCCAACTGGGCATCAGTCTCGCCAAGGGCGGGAATAATTGGCATCTGAAGCTTGGATTGCAAAAGGGCAGTACCGCCACTGGTTTTGATGATGCCACCTTCGCTCTCTCCGCACGGGCAACCTATAGCCCCAAGCTCAACAATACCCAAACCCATCTGGGCCTCTCTCTCCGATACCGGGAGACTGCAGGCAGCCAGGGCGATTTTGCCTATGCACAACGAGCCTATAGCCACCTGAGCAACAAGTATCTTGCAACCGGTGCTATTACCGATTCGGATTTATTCATTGGAATTGAGGCGGCCGTTCTCTGGGGTCCGTTGTCGCTACAGGGCGAATATGGTCGGCTGAATGCAAGCCTTTCCACACCTGCCGCGGGTCAGAAAGACCCGACCTTCAGCGGCGCTTATATCAGCGGCAGCTGGTACATTACCGGAGAGAACCGCAACTATAATCCCGAAAAGGGTGGTTTCGGGCGGACCGTCGTCAACAGCCCCGTTCACAAGGGGGGCATCGGTGCCTGGCAGGTGGCCATACGTTATGACATTATTGATTTGTCGAAAAGTACCATTCTGGGCGGCGAGCAGGCCACCTTCATTTTTGGCCTGAACTGGCATTTGAATCGCTGGTCCAGGCTTATGCTCAATTATTCTCATGCCAGCATCAATAATGCGCAACTGGTGGCGTTGAACGGGACCGATGGCATCAACGCCGTAAACAGTTTTGGCATAAGAACCCAGATCAACTGGTAATCTGACGCGCTTTCCGGCAAAATTCCTTTTCGGGTGGTTATGACCCCGGAAAGGACTATTTATGCTGGGCGATCTTCAAGCCATATTAAAGGCCATTGAAGGCCAGAGCGAAGCGCCGGTCCATAAATGGAATCCGGATTTTTGCGGTGATATCAACATGCGCATTGCCCGGGATGGCACCTGGTATTATGAGGGTACACCGATTGGGCGACCAGAGATGGTGAAGCTTTTCTCCCGGGTACTCAGGCTGGACGATGATGAGCGTTATTATCTGGTAACGCCGGGGGAGAAATTGGGTATTCAGGTGGACGATGTGCCGTTCCTGGTGGTGGAGGTAACGCGCCATGGCGAGGGTCGGGGCCAAAAACTGACCTTTAGAACACTGACCGGTGATTTGATGCTGGCGGGTCCGGATAATCCCATCCGGGTGGAAATAAATAAAGAAACCGGCGAGCCCGCCCCCTACATTCGGGTGCGACATAATCTTGATGCGCTCATAAACCGCCCGGTTTTTTATGAATTGGTGGCACTGGCCGAGCCTCGCTCGGAAGGGGACAGTGTGATTGGCGTCTGGAGTGAAAATCAGTTCTACGAGCTTGGCGATGCAGGCGCCTGACACATACCAGAATATTTATGCGCGCTTGCTGAAGCGGGAGCCATTCCCGAATTCCAGGGCCGCTTCAAGCCTGGTGAATTTGACCAGCGATCTTGATTTAAACCCGGGGCTGAAAGCCAAACTCACGGGAAGAAAGTTCAAACCCGCAGCCGTTCTGATTCCGCTGCAGATTTTTGGCGATGATATTAAAATACTGCTTACCAAGCGGTCGGAAGATTTGCCCGACCACCCGGGGCAAATAAGTTTCCCCGGGGGAACAAGGGAAAGGGGAGAATCAGCAAAAACGACGGCTCTGCGTGAATCGCGGGAGGAGATAGGGCTTCCTGAAAGTCATGTACATATTCTGGGTGAAATGCCCCGCTATCAGGTCGCCACTGGTTTTGAGGTAACGCCGGTGATCGGACTGATCGAGAATGATTTCAAGATCATCCTGGATGAGCGCGAAGTTTCGGAAGTGTTTTATGTGCCTCTGGATTTTCTGATCAACCCGGATAACCATAAAAAGCATTCGCGCGAATTTATGGGCCAGCCTCGATTTTTCCATGCCATACCTTATGAAGGCTATTATATCTGGGGGGCGACAGCGGCCATAATTGTAAATTTTTCGGTACTGCTGCTAGACTATGCTGCTG
The DNA here is from genome assembly GCA_022571175.1 of Pseudomonadota bacterium. Taxonomy (GTDB): domain Bacteria; phylum Pseudomonadota; class Alphaproteobacteria; order Sphingomonadales; family SMXR01; genus JACZYI01. The sequence goes on along the minus strand of JACZYI010000023.1, from coordinate 9,812 downwards.
GCTAGAATCTGGCGTAATGGAGGCAAGAGATGACCGGAGCCATATTGAGATTATTGCTGTTTTTGCTGCCTTTTGTACTGTTTTACTTATGGGTGAAGCTTGCCAAAGGCAAAAAAAGTGATGTGGGTCTGGATCCAAAGATCGAGCGTAATCTTAAAATAGGTATGGCGGTCGCTGCAATGCTTTTTGCCTTTGCCGTATATAAGACCGTGACTTCGGGTGAGGGTACAACCGAGCTTGATTATGTGCCGCCCAATCAGGGTGAAGATGGCATAGAACCCGGTCATTTTGAAGAAAATACCACGGAAGATGTCACAGAAGAAGAGACCACAGAAAATGCCACGGAAGATGATAGTGGAGACAGCCATATCCATTAAAAATGCCGACTGGCTTGGTTTGAGCGAAACCCGGTCAATTGTAAAAGCGCTGGGGTCTGAGCGCATGCGCTTTGTGGGAGGAGCCGTCAGGGATGCTCTGCTGGCGCGGCCGGTCACGGATATTGATGTCGCCACGCTACTGGAGCCAGTTGATGTGATGGCCCGGCTGGAGGCTGTTGGTATCAAGGCGGTTGCTAGCGGGTTCAGCCATGGAACCATCACCGCGGTTACAGATTCGAGATCATTTGAGATCACAACTCTGCGGAAAGACGCAGAAACATTTGGTCGTCATGCGCGGGTGGAATTTACCGATGATTGGGAAATCGACGCCAGCAGACGAGATTTTACCATCAATGCTCTTTATGCCGATGCCGAGGGCAAGGTTTATGACCCCCTGGGAGGAATGAGTGATCTGGCTGGTCCCGTCATTCGTTTTATTGGCGATGCTTTTACCCGCATTGAAGAGGATGCGCTACGGATCCTGCGCTTTTTCCGCTTGTCTGCCGAGCTGGGTGTGAAGGATATTGACCAGGGAGGTCTTAAAGCAACTGTAGAGCGGAAACATTTGTTGGGGACTCTTTCGTCAGAACGCATTCGGAATGAGTTGCTGAAATTACTGGCGGCACCTGAACCTGCGGCTTGTTTGATGGTGATGACTGAGGCCGGAATATTGCGTGAAATTTTACCCGATATTTCCGATCTGAGCGGACTTCGCTCGCTCCTCATTTCTGAGGATAAACAAAAAGTCTGCGATCCCCTGCGTCGTCTTTATGCACTCATTTGCGGGAATGGCGGGTCTGTGCAAAAATTTTCCGAAGCCTTGAAACTGTCCCGAAAAGAGTCTGATCGTCTGGCTGCGATGGAGAAGGTCATCAGGCTAATGGCTGGCTCTCCCGAAAAACAAAATTTGGAAGAAGTGCTCTATACCTTTGGCCGGGAAGCCGCTCGGGACGCACTCTATTTGACTGCCGGGCAAGATTTGGGGGTCCGGTTAAAGCAACTGGAGACACAGGATATCCCGATTTTCCCGCTCAGCGGTGCAGAGCTTAAAGCTTGCGGATATTCTGAAGGAGAGGCATTGGGCAAGGCCCTGGCAACGCTTGAGGGGAAGTGGATCAGGGGTGGTTTTCGCGCGAGCAAAAAGGCGCTTTTGAACGAGCTTCAAAAGCAGCAAGCTTGAATCAATGCATAGCTTTGGCCTCTTTATATTCCGATTCAAGCTCCGAGACCAAAGTCTCCACGCTTTCCACGCTCTGGATTTCACCAACCCCCTGACCCGCACTCCAGATTTGCTTCCAGGCCTTTTTCTTTTCATCCACATGGGCAAATTCATCATCATTCAATACAGCTCCGTCAACCAAACCCGCCTGCTCGAGGCTTTGCCGTATGAAATTTCCGTGAATCCCTGAGACCTTGTCCGTATAGACAATGTCCTTGCTTTCAGCTTCAACCAGCATGCCCGAATAGTCCTCATCCGCCATGCTCTCTTTGCAGGCTATGAAGCGCGTTCCCAGATAGGCCAGATCAGCACCCATTACTTCAACCGCTCTCACCGCCTGCCCGTTTGATATGGCGCCGGCTACTATTACAATGCCGTCAAAAAATTCCCTGATCTGTGCCACAAAGGTTAGCGGATTCATCAGACCGGCGTGACCACCCGCACCCGCACAAACGAGAATCAGACCATCAACTCCAGCCTCAGCTGCTTTTTTGGCGTGATGGAGGTTGATAACATCGTGGAAAATAATCCCGCCATAGGCGTGTATCCGCTCTGCGGTATCACCCGGATGTCCAACGCTGGTAATGACGAGTGGTGCCTTGTATTTCTCCACCAGGGCCAAATCATCAGCCGCCCGCGCATTGGTTTTATGCACGATCAAATTGGCCGCATAGGGGGCAATAATTTGATTGGCTCCTGACCGTTTTAGATCTTCAAGCGTGGTGGTTATTTCTGAAAGCCAGTCATCCAGCACATCAAGGGTTCGGGCGTTGAGGGTCGGAAAGGCACCGACAATGCCCGCTCGGCAAGCGGCCGTCACCAGATTTGGCCCCGATACCAGAAACATCGGTGCGGCAATGACGGGCAATCTCAGTTGATCTTGTAAATTCTTTGGCAGTGCCATCAAATACCTCCTGTTACTGGATCGAAGGCTAGCGGATAATATCCACCCAGCCAATCGGATAAATGCAAGACCACTCGTACTTGCTGTAGAATTACAAATATACTATTTTGAGGTTGTAAGGTGGGAGGGAGTAATTCATGCGAATAATATTGCCCTTATGTGTCGTTGCGCTTATCAGCGTCGCATCACCTGTATTTTCTCAGGAGCCTTAAAGCTTCAGCGAGCAATTCAGGGCTTATAATGAGGCTGTCGAGGCTGGTGATCTTGACATTGCGCTATGGCATGCCGAAGAGGCTTACAGGCTTGGACTCCTGCAATTCGGACGGGATAGTAAGGAACATGCGGTGCTGGCCTATAATCTTGGCTATGTGCTTGTTCGTACGGTCACTGTTCGCGGA
>JACZYI010000023.1:0-6904 GCA_022571175.1 Pseudomonadota bacterium | reverse complement strand
GGAAAAGAAGGACAAAGCCGAAGATTTTCTTCTTGAAAGCATCAAGGTCTATGAGGGTTTATATGACCGTAAAGCTGTTGAGCTGATTGATCCGCTTCTTATGCTCGGCGAGTTGCATTTTAAGAGACAAACACGCCAATACCCAAAGGCAATTCAAATTTATGGCCGGGCGCTGGACATAATTCGTAAACATATGGGGAGAGAGATTCTGTGGGCCCAGATCGCCCTGGAATTCGGCAATCTGGCAACCAGCAAGTCTGATCCCAATGCGCACCGCTCCGCTCGAAGAAATTTACTCCGCGCCCATGAAATATTTGGCGAGTTGGCAGGGTCAACCCACGTTTATACCGGCCTGGCAGCCTTTTCTTTGGGAAAGCTGTATTCGGCTGACCGGAAATTCAAACGAGCGGAAGAATATTTACTGGAAGCTCTTTCGATACTTGAGCCCCATGTTGATACTATGAAAGAAACCATCTCAGTACTGCATGGTCACCTCGTCATGGTTTACGAAAACAGGGGAGAGGATGAAAAATCCACCAAGCATCTGGTGGCCATAGGCGGGCTTTATCCTGATCAGGACACCGAATACGCCAAACCCGTTTTCAGGCCAATGATGAACTTTCCTGATCGCGCAATACGGATGAATAAGGAAGGTTCTGTGATTGCTGAGTTCACGGTCACCCGTGAAGGACGGGTGAAGGACCCAAAAATTATTGAAGGGGATGTTAAAGGATATTTTGAGGAAGAAATTTTAAAATATTTGATGAAATTGCGATACGCGCCCCGGATTGTGAATGGTCATGCGGTTGATGTTGAGGGGCACATGTTTATGTTTAGATTTGAAATTGAGAAATGACCTTAAGGCCATTTGGCTTCGGGCGGCAGGGACATGAGAATGGCCTCCACATTGCCCCCGGTCTTGAGGCCAAAACTGGTTCCTCGATCATAGACCAGATTAAACTCAGCATAATGCCCCCGGTAAATCAGTTGTATCTCCCGCTCGTCCTGGGTCCAGTCTTCATCCATATGACGTCGCACAAGTTTCGGGTAAATTTCAAGAAAAGCCCGGCCCACATCCCGGGTGAAGCTAAAATCATCCTGCCAGTCACCGCTATTGAGGGTGTCGTAAAAAATACCGCCCACGCCCCGTGGAGCTTTGCGATGCACATTATAAAAATACTCGTCACACCATTTCTTGTAGCGCGGAAAATAATCCGGGTCATGCTTGTCGCAGGCTGCCTTGAAGGCGGCGTGAAAATCTGCCGTGTCCTGGTGGTTTGGAAGCGGCGGGTTCAAATCGCCGCCGCCGCCGAACCATTGCTCGGCTGTCACGATCATGCGGGTATTCATGTGAACCGCCGGCACCCTGGGGGAATGCATATGCGCCACCAGCGAAATGCCCGCCGCCCAGAAATTCGGGTCTTCGGCTGCACCGGGAATTTGTTTGGCAAATTCGGGCGAGAACTGACCAAATACGGTGGATATGTTAACGCCCACTTTTTCAAATACGCGGCCTTTCATCACTGCCATGGTGCCGCCACCGCCATCCGAACCATCCTCTGTATCGCGCTTCCAGTCCGTGCGTTCAAAACGTCCCGCGGGGCCATCTTTCATGGCGCCGGCATAATCATCTTCGCAAGCCTCAAAAGCATTGCAGATAAGGTTGCGCAATTCCTCAAACCAGGCAGTGGCCTCGGCCTTTTTTTGATCCATGGTTTTCTCTGCCGTCACATTTTATTCCTCGTGTGTTTTCAGTTGGCGCAGAGCCTCGCCCAGAACCATCGCTGCTGCAAGGGCAACATTCAAGGATCTCAATTTTCCCGGCATGGGGATGGTGATACGATCATCGGCATGGCTGTGTACAGCATCCGGGACGCCAGCGGATTCGCGGCCCATTAAAATAATATCATCGCTGGAAAATTCATAAGCGGTGTAAGACTGTTCTGCCTTGGTGGTCAACAGAACCAACCTGCTGCCACGTTTCTCTCGCCAGCTCTCAAAATGATCAAAACTCATGTGATGCTCAATCTCGGCCATTTCCACATAGTCCAAGCCCGAGCGACGAAAGGATTTTTCTGAGAAAGCAAATCCGCAGGGTTCGATAATATCCACCGGCACACCCATACAGGCGGCCAATCTTATGATGGTCCCGGTGTTTTGCGGGATATCAGGTTCATATAGAGCAAGACGCATGGTTAAACCCTATCAAACCAGGGGATATTGCGGTAGCGGTGATCGTTGAAAAATGGCTAAAATTAACCAATATTGAAGTTGAATATTAACCATTCTGAGTTTAAACCTTTCAACCAGGATACGCGGAATTAGGCATCTGAACCAAAGGCATTAGGAACAACTCCATGGCAACAGATAGCAAAGATTCAAGCACAGGTAACGGCATCAAACGGCGCGATTTTATTTATGTGGCGAGCGCCGGTTTGGGCATAATAGCAACCGGCTCGGCGGTCTGGCCGCTCATTGACCAGATGAATCCTTCGGCAGATGTTTTGGCAATGTCTATCACCGATGTTGACCTTTCTTCCATTGCTGTTGGTCAAAGCATCACGGTGGTTTGGCAGTCAAAACCGGTTTTTATTCGCCACCGAACACCTGAGGAAATTGCCGAGGCGCGTGCCGTTCCGCTTGAAGATTTGCCAGACCCGCAAACGGATGAAGATCGGGTGCAACGAGCTGAATGGCTGATTATGGTCGGTATTTGTACCCATCTTGGCTGTGTCCCTTTAGGGGAACAGGGCCTTTATGGCGGCTGGTTCTGTCCTTGCCACGGTTCTCATTATGATACTTCTGGTCGTATCCGTCAGGGTCCGGCACCGGATAATCTGGTCATTCCGAACTATGAATTCCTTGATGATAACCACATCCGGATTGGGTAGGGGGTAATCCATGTCGACAGATACATATAATCCAAAGGGCAAGTTTTTTCGGTGGATGGATGATCGGCTTCCCATCATTCGCTTGATGCATGGAACGTTTGTTTCCTATCCCACGCCGAAAAATTTGAATTATTGGTGGAACTTCGGCTCGCTGGCCGGAATCGTGCTGATGATCATGATGATTACCGGCATAGTGCTTGCCATGCATTATAACTCGTCCGCCGATGCCGCCTTTGATTCCGTCGAGCATATCATGCGAGACGTGAACTATGGCTGGTTGATCCGGTATGTGCATGCCAATGGCGGATCCATGTTCTTCATCGCGGTCTATATTCACATGTTCCGGGGGCTCTACTATGGCTCCTACAAAGCGCCACGAGAGATGCTGTGGATATTGGGCGTGGTTATTTTCCTGTTGATGATGATGACTGCCTTTATGGGTTATGTCTTGCCCTGGGGACAAATGAGCTTTTGGGGCGCAACTGTCATCACCAATCTTTTTTCAGCCATTCCACTGGTGGGAGACGCCATTGTCTCCTGGCTTTGGGGCGGATTTGCCGTCAGCGATCCCACCCTCAATCGCTTTTACAGCCTTCATTATTTGCTCCCGTTTGTAATTATAGGTGTGGTGATCCTGCACATCTGGGCGCTCCATATCCAGGGGTCAAATAATCCTCTGGGTATTGATGTGAAAGGCCCGCAGGATCAGGTCAATTTCCATCCCTATTATATTATGAAAGACTCGTTCGGGCTGGCTGCTTTCATTTTTGTGTTTGCCGTTTTTGTCTTTTATTTCCCCAATATGCTGGGGCATCCTGATAACTACATCCCGGCCAACCCCTTGGTGACACCCGAGCATATTGTACCTGAATGGTATTTCCTGCCCTTCTACGCAATTTTGCGGGCCATCACTTTTGATATTGGTATCCCGGGCACGGATATTGTGTTGCTGGATGCAAAACTTTTGGGCGTCATTGCCATGTTCGCCTCAATACTGGTGCTGTTTGCTCTGCCCTGGCTGGACTCATCTCCAGTGCGTTCGGCGCGCTTTCGGCCCATCTATAAATGGGCTTTCTGGATATTCTTCCTGGACTGCATAATGCTGGGCTATGTGGGCTCGCAAAAACCCGAAGGCATCATGCCGATCCTGGGCCTGGTGGGGACGGTCTATTATCTAGCCCATTTCCTTATTTTGTTGCCATGGTTGTCCCGCTTCGAAAAGCCGTTACCTCTGCCGGAAAGCATATCCAATCCTGTGATTAAAGCGACAGGGGAGGTGGGCCATGAGCAATAGAATGATGTCCAGTAAAATTACCAAAACCATCATCGGTGTTATCTTTGGCATGACCATCGCAGCGGGCGTAATGGCCGCAGGCAACCAGCGCCATGCCAAAGATATGGACTGGTCTTTTGAAGGGGTCTTCGGACAGTATGACCGGGCGGCCCTGCAGCGCGGTTTGAAAGTGTATCAGGATGTTTGCGCCTCCTGTCACAGCCTTAAATATATCGCCTTTCGGAATCTGGTTGATATCGGCTTCAGTGCCGACGAAGCGCTAGCCATTGCGGCCAATTATCAGGTCACAGATGGTCCGGATCAATTTGGCGATATGTTTATCCGTGATGGGCGGCTTTCCGATTATTTCCCCCTCCCCTTTGCCAATGAGAAGGCTGCACGCTTCGCCAATAACGGGGCTTTGCCGCCAGACTTGTCATTGCTGGCAAAAGCGCGGGCCAATGGCGCTGACTATATTTATTCAGTTTTAACCGGATATGAAGATCCGCCCGCTGATTGGGACCCGAACTCGCTGATGAGCTATAACCCCTATTTTTCGGGGGGCGCGATTGCCATGATGGCACCGCTGTTTGATGGTTTCGTTGACTATGCCGATGGCACGGAGGCGAGCGTTGAACAGATGGCGGCAGATGTCACAACCTTCCTTTATTGGGCGGCAGAACCCAAACTTGAGGCCCGGCACAAAATGGGCTTCAAGGTGCTTGGTTTTATGCTTGTGCTCACCATCGTCCTTTATTTCGCGAACCGAAAAACCTGGACTGAGGTTAACAAGAAATAATATTTTTGGCGGTATTTGCCAATTTACATAGAGATCAGTCGGGGTCGGCGATGGTTTTAACCCACCTGCCGGCCCTTTCTTTATTGACCTTGAGCCCAGCCCTTTCTTTATTGACCTTGAGCCAAGACCCGTCCGGAGCCTAGAATGTATTTATGGCTTCGAAATTTTATAAATCGCTGGATTTAGCCGGGCACGGAGTGCAAATATTTCCCGAACAGGGAGACCATGACCATGAATGATAATTGGGCCACCTCGCGAATTCGCACCATTCCAGACTTTCCAAAACCAGGAATTCAGTTTCGGGACATCACGACACTTTTGTCCGACCCTCTTGGTTTCAGAAAAGCAGTGGATGAACTGGTGCAGCATTATGTGGGGGTTCAGATTGACAAGGTGGTGGGCATTGAGGCGCGTGGGTTTATTATTGGCGGCGCCATGGCTCACCAGCTGACAACCGGATTTGTGCCCATCCGCAAGCCCGGAAAACTGCCTCACAGAGTTATTTCCGAGAAGTATGAGCTGGAATATGGCACCGACAGTCTTGAAATACATGAGGATGCCATTGCCTCGGGTGATCTGGTGCTTCTGGTTGATGATCTGATTGCCACCGGGGGTACGGCGGAAGCAGCGGTCAAGCTTATCCGGGCCTCTGGCGGCAAGGTGGCAGCTGCCTGCTTTATCATTGATTTGCCGGACCTTGGCGGGTCCGAGCTCATTCGCAACATGGGGCTGGAGGTCATTACGCTTTGCGAATTTGAAGGTGGATAAGCCCAGCTATTCGACGATTATTTCAGATTCAGGATAGAAGGCGTGAAAGGCGAAGGCAAAATCGACACCATAAACTACATCTTCAAGCCCCCCGGCGGTTTTTCGTTGCACCAATATGGTGCCCACATCCCGACCTTCATCTATCAAGCGGTGATCCAGAGCTGAGTTCTGGCCCTGGTGCCAGGTAATGATGAGCCCGTCTTCGGTCTCGATCCTGCCTTTTCCTCTTACATAATTCAGCGCCCAGGCTCGATCATCCACGCTAACCACCCTGGCCATGGCAGAAATGTTATCCGGCATTTCAGCAATGGCAAAAAACGGGCCGGACATGGAATCATACAATTCATAGGGATTTAACCCATAAGGCCTGAAGGCCCGGGCGGGCTCCTGTAACACTTCGCCCTCGGGGTGGCGTTTTTTGAAATCATTGTAGGATTCTATACGCGCAGGTCTTTTTTTGAGCCGGGCTCCTGCCATTTCACCCACTATGGCCTCCCCGGTAAACTGCTGCCACCAGCTCTCGGTCTGGCGGTCCCACATGACCAGATCGGAATTTCTCAAGCGACCGGTAGTACCAAAGTCATAAATCCTGCCATCAAGCTCGCGGTCAAAAACAATCGCGGCATTACAGAGCGGACAAAATGTTATGGTGATGGGTACGCCTTCAATCTCGTCATTCACCACCTCATGCCAGATCAAAATACGGAAAGGGTAGGCCCGTGCCGTGCCGTTGATTTCAATACTGATGACGGGTTCGGTACCGGATATGCCTTTGGTCTTAGTCACGGATGCGAAACGAGGATCATCAATGGGCGGAATACCATCCCTTGGTGGCCCACCGGAAAATATCTCGGAGAGATCAACGGTGGTTTTATCAAAGTCTGTGTTGGGCCACTCTCTGGATAAATCCTCACCGAACAGAAAAGTCTGACCGGCCACCAGATGTGTGACGGGCATAATCAGAAACAAAACCAGAGTTGTTAAACGGGCAATCATTTCATGGCTATGTTGGAGAGAATATCACTCGGTTGCCAGTCACAGTGCATCAAAGATGGGTGAGCGTGGGTTTACTGACCGCCTATCATTTATCGCCAGCGCCCTCGCGGGGGAACACAGCCATGCCCTTCATGGTCATGACCAGTTTGTCCTCTTGATTGAAAACCTGATAATCAA
>JACZYI010000022.1 GCA_022571175.1 Pseudomonadota bacterium | reverse complement strand
AGTTCACCCGGATGACAGGCAACCTCGTTAAATCCATGCGCCGCGCCCCTCAGCCAATTATTGCAGCCGTCGATGGAATCTGTGTGGGGGCCGGGGCGATCCTGGCCATGGCCTCAGATATTCGCTTGGCCACGCCCGAAGCGAAAACGGCGTTTTTATTCAACCGGGTTGGATTATCGGGTGCTGACATGGGGGCCTGCGCTATTTTGCCGAGATTGATTGGCCAGGGGAGAGCTTCGGAACTACTGTTTACCGGCAGAACCATGTCATCGGTCGAGGGGTTTAAGTGGGGCTTTTACAACCGGATTGTAGATGCAGGCAACTTGATGCTATCGGCTGTCGAGATGGCGCAGAACCTCGCAGACGGGCCGCGGGTGGGTAATGCCGTTACCAAGCAGCAGTTGAATGTTGAATGGGATATGAGCCTTGAGGCGGCGATTGATGCGGAAGCTGTAGCCCAGGCGGAATGCATGCAGACTGCCGATTTTCGCCGCGCCTATGATGCATTTCTAGAGAAGAAAAAACCCAAGTTCGAGGGAAACTAGTGAGCAATGGAGACCATTATGACTGGCCTTTTCTCGATGATAGCCATCGGGAGATTGCGGCATCCATAAAAAAATGGGCGGCCGATGTTCTGCCGTCATTCGAGCATGAGTCAGAGGAAAACCCTGACGCCACAGCAAAAAAACTGGTGGACAAGTTGGCGGGCGCGGGTTGGCTTCAGTATCTGGTTCCAGCCTCATCGGGTGGGGTGTCCGAGAAACTGGACACGCGGGCTATCTGCCTGATCAGGGAGCATCTGGCCTATTATTCCGGATTGGCGGATTTCGCTTTTATCATGCAAGGATTGGGCTCCGGACCCATTACGCTTTTTGGTAATGACAAATTAAAACAGGAGTTTTTGCCCGCTGTTATCAAGGGCCAGAATATTGCAGCCTTTGCCCTGACCGAGCCTGATGCCGGGTCTGACGTGTCGGCCATTTCAACGATAGCTTCGAAACAGGGCGAGCACTATATTCTGAACGGGGAAAAGACACTTATCTCCAATGGTGGCATCGCTGATTTCTATGTGGTGTTTGCACGAACCGGGGAGGGCGAGGGAACCAAAGGGCTTTCAGCATTTCTGGTCGCGGCAGATACACCGGGGCTTAACACTGACGAACGCATTCAAATTATTGCGCCCCATCCCATGGGCCGGCTGAAATTTACGGACTGCAAGATTCCAAAGGATAATTTAATTGGCCAGCCGGGTGAGGGTTTTACCATTGCCATGACCACGCTGGATCATTTCAGGCCGACGGTGGGAGCTGCGGCTCTGGGCATGGCCCGCCGGGCATTTGATGAAGCCGTCAGACACGTAAAGAGCCGGAAGATGTTTGGTGGCCGATTGGCAGATTTACAAATGACCGAGGCGGCTATTGCCGACATGGCTCTCGATATTGATGCCAGTGCCGCACTTGTTTATCGGGCGGCATGGGCCCGTGATACGGGCAGGGATTCAACCAAGCGAGAAGCCTCAATGGCCAAGCTCTTCGCTACCGAAGCGGCCCAACGCGTTATTGACCGGGCAGTACAACTTTTTGGTGGGCAGGGCGTTGTGACCGGAGAACCGGTAGAAACGCTTTATCGGGAAGTGCGTGCCCTTCGCATTTATGAAGGTGCATCCGAAATTCATAAAATCATAATCGCCCGTGAATATTTGAAAACACCATGAATTCCGAGGCTGATAAAAAAATGAGTTTGTCCTGTTCGCACGTTGATAAGTTCATCCGGGATAATCTTCCTCCGCTAAATCAGTGGCCGGAGTTCCGGTTTGATCTGCCGGAGCTCCAATATCCCGAGCGCATGAATGCTGCCAAAGAATTGCTGGATAAGGCAGTTGATGAAGGCTTTGGGGACAAAATCGCTATTTTATCGAGGCATGATTCCCTCTCCTATGCAGATCTCCAAATGGCCGCCAATCAGGTGGCGCAGGTTCTGGTCGCGGATTTAAACCTTAAATCCGGGAACAGAGTGCTGCTCCGGGCGCCGAACAATCCAATGCTTGCCATAACTTGGTTCGCGGTTTTGAAAGCAGGGGGCGTTGTGGTCACCACCATGCCCATGCTCCGGCAAAAAGAACTCGCCATTATTATCGAGAAAGCAGAGATCACACATGCGTTTACCGATATCAGACTGGTGGAAGAACTGGCTGCAGCCCGGGATCAGACAGGCCCTCTAAAACACATGCTCACGTTCGGTAAGGGGGGCGAGCTGGAAGAGCTTATGGCCACCAAATCAACGCATTTTGAAACAAATAACACCTGGCGTGATGATCCTGCGCTTTTGGCCTTTACCTCGGGCACCACAGGCATCCCCAAGGCAACAGTCCATTTTCACCGGGACATTATGGCCATGGCGGACAGCTTTTCCCGCCATATTTTAAAGCCCGAGAAACAGGACATTTTTGCGGGCACGCCACCGCTCGCTTTTACCTTCGGCTTAGGGGGAGCACTGATTTTCCCCTGTCATGCCCGGGCCACAACCGTGCTGGATGAAACCGCCGGTCCTGAAGAAATGTTGAAGGCCATTCAAAAATTTAAAATTACAAATCTCTTCACTGCTCCTACAGCCTACCGGGCCATGCTGGCGATGATTGACAAATATGATCTTTCCAGCCTCAAGCGATGCGTCTCGGCAGGAGAACCCCTTCCGAAACCCACCTCTGATGCTTGGTATGAAGCGATCAAGGTGAGATTAATCGATGGCATTGGCGCGACCGAGCTGATCCATATTTTTATTTCTGCCTCGGGAGAGGATGTTCGGCCCGGTTCGACCGGCAAACCGGTGCCGGGATATGATGCCTGTATTCTGGACGAAAACTACCAGCCACTCGGACCGGGTAAAGTGGGAAAACTGGCTATAAAAGGTCCAACAGGATGTCGATATCTCAACGATAAGAGACAAGCGGACTATGTGAAAAATGGCTGGAATATTACCGGTGATGCTTATCTCATGGATGAGGATGGATATTACTGGTTTCAGGCCCGCACCGACGACATGATTGTCTCTGGCGGATATAATATTGCCGGTCTTGAAGTGGAAACGGCGCTGCTGGCGGACGACAGGGTTTTGGAATGTGCAGTTGTTGGGGAGCCAGATGAAAATCGAGGCCATGTGGTGAAAGCCTATGTGGTGTTGAAGGAGGGAATTGCAGCGGATCAAGACACTGCTAAAGCTCTCCAGAATTTTGTCAAAGAAACAATTGCTCCCTACAAATATCCTCGAGCAATCGAATTTATAGACCAGCTACCGAAGACTGGGACCGGTAAGATTCAACGTTTTAAGTTGCGCCAGATGGCAAAAGAAGAAGGACAATAATCATGAAAATTCTCCTGCCGGAAGGCTGGCCCAGGCCCAGGGGCTTTTCCAATGGCATTTCCGCTACGGGTCGTCAGATTTTTCTCTCTGGGCAAATCGGCTGGCTTCCGGACGGAAGTTTTGAATCTGAAGATTTTCCGGATCAATTTCGCCAGACCCTGAAAAATATCATTGCCGTTCTTGAGGCCGGGGGAGCGGAACCCGGGCACATTGTTCGCATGACCTGGTTTGTGACCGACAAGCAGGATTATCTATGCAATCAGCGCGCGCTTGGAGACATATGGAAAGATTTGATGGGTGCTCATTATCCGGTCATGTCTGTGCTTGAGGTGGCGGCCTTGCTGGAGAATAAGGCCAAAATCGAAATTGAAGTCACAGCTGTAGTGCCGGAGGATTGAACATAATCGCTCCTCCATTGTTGCTGAAAAATATTTTGTGGTTTGAGTGGGGGCCGCATCGCTACGGGGGATTTGCCATGTCATTTAATCGTATTATTTACAGTAGGCGGGTAACACCCTTTTTTTAGTTCTGGTCACCTTTCTCCTGGTGCAGACCGGGCGGCTAATCTGTCCTTACCGGGTTATTTCGGCCCCGAGGGCATACTCGGCGGGACTTATGCCTATGAAGTGATCAATTTTGCCATGTTCCGGTTGATTTGGTAGCTGATTATCTGGCCGCGCTTGCGATATCGCCTTGCTTCTTCCTCAGGAATAAACAGTCTTTATCTTCCGAGCACATCATTCCGTGTGCTTGAGGCAATCGCCATAATTTCATCAATCTGCGCTTCGGGAACGCCCAGCTCCTGTACGGTTGCAAGCAGGTGACCCGCCACAATATCAAAATGGGTGTCATCCAGGCCGCGCTCAACAAGATGTCCGTGGGCATCACGCAGTGATTTTCCGTCGTAGCGCGCTGGGCCGCCAAAAGCAAAAGTCAGGAAGGCTTTTTGTTTGTTTCTGAGCAGGGCTGTATTGGCACCTTCAAAAAAATATGAAACAGCCGGGTCGGCTAAAACCTTGTCATAAAAAATATCAACCGCCGCATTCACAGCATCTCTGCCGCCAATGCGATCAAACAGACTTTGTTCTTCTGCAACAGCCGTGGGACCGTCCATTATTCTTCTCCTGATTAAACCAATACGGCCCGCAGCATGTCAGAAAGGTCCTAAGAGACCCTAAAGGCCCAAGCATGTTCAGGAGAGAAGAAATTTATCGGTGGCGGTTATCAAGCAGTTGATGATTCTTTCCTCCATCACTGAATGACCGGCGCCATCAATAATGTAAAGTTCAGCAGAACCATGGGCTTTAGCAAGATCATAGGCCGCAGATGGTGCGCAAATAGCGTCCTGGCGGCCATGGACGATAACTGTGGGTATATGTTGAATTCGTCCAATATCCCGCAATATCTGGTCATCATGCTCTTGAAAGCCTCGATTCAGGTAATAATGGGTTTCGATGGATGCCAGGGCGCGAACAAATTCAGGTTTGTCCAATTCCTTCAAAAAACCCGCTTCTGGATGAATGGCGATGGCCCCAATTTCATATTGGCACCAGAGGCGGGCGGCCCGGTCTTTGAAATCTGTATCATAATCTCCGGTCAGAATTTCATAATAAGAGGCGGGAATATCCTGACGCTTGTTTTCCGGCAGAAAAGACACGAGTTCCTCATAGAGATCAGGATAAATATCAGGCAGGCCACATTTGAATATCCAGTCAATTTCCTTGGCCCGCAGCATAAAAATACCGCGCAATATCAACTCGGTTACATGTGCAGGGTGCGACTCGGCATAAAGAAGTCCAAGCGTGCTTCCCCAAGACCCACCAAAAACCAGCCATTTTTCCACATTCAGATGATGGCGCAGATACTCAATGTCAGCAACCAGATGGGCGCTGGTATTGTTAACGAGGCATGCAGACGGCGTGCTTTTCCCGGCACCGCGCTGATGATAAAGAATGATGAAATATTTTTCAGGATCAAAAAATCGGCGATGCATCGGGCCTGTGCCTGCGCCCGGACCACCGTGCAGAAACAGAGCAGGCTTTCCATCCCGGTTGCCACAACATTCATAATAAAGCTCATGTTGATCATCAAGCGGCAGAAAACCTGTCTCAAAGGGCTCAATTTCCGGGTAAAGCTTTTTCATTTCCTCAGCACTCCGTTCGCGGTTGCTTGATCTTAAAGCTTTTTGATGCTCTGTGATCAGCCTATAGTTTATGCCAAATGAGGCAAGGGGGAGTAAAACGTGTGCTTTTTGACATTTCTGACAAAACCCAGGATTTAATCGGAAAATTACAATCCTTTATGGATGTCGAAGTCTACCCTAATGAATCTGTCATTTCCGGGGAAATAGACGAGGGAGACCGCTGGCAGCCCAGTGACACTATTGAGAAGCTCAAAGAAAAAGCAAGGGCTGTAAAACTCTGGAATTTATTCCTGCCCGACAGTGAGTTTGGTGCAGGTCTTACAAATTTCGAATATGCACCGCTTTGCGAAATTATGGGGCGCTCCTTTTATGCGCCCGAAATTTTTAATTGCTCAGCGCCCGATACTGGCAATATGGAAGTTCTGGTGCGCTATGGCAGTGATCAGCAGAAAAAGGAGTGGCTGGAGCCTCTCCTCGCCGGGACTATTCGCTCGGCCTTTGCCATGACTGAGCCCGGTGTGGCTTCGTCCGATGCCCGCAATATTGAATCGAGTATCAGTCTGAAAGGTGATGATTATGTCATCAACGGGAGAAAATGGTGGATTTCGGGAGCGGGAGACCCACGCTGCAAGATATTGATTTTCATGGGAAAAACAGACGCCGATAATCCGGACACCTATCGCCAGCAGTCGATGATATTGGTACCGATGGAAACTCCGGGCATAGAAATCAATCGCATGCTTCCGGTATTCGGTTATGACGACGCCCCGCACGGCCATGCAGAAATGACATTCAAAGACGTCAGGGTGCCTGCCAGCAATATATTATTGGGCGAGGGCAGGGGATTTGAGATTGCCCAAGGGAGGCTGGGGCCGGGGCGCATTCATCATTGTATGAGACTTGTTGGTGTGGCTGAACGCGCTCTTGAAGCCATGTGTCAGCGCGTAACGGACCGGGTTGCGTTTGGTAAGCCCATTGCTGAGCAAACGGTGACCCAGGAACGCATTGCTGAATCGCGCATTGCCATTGATCAAGCCCGATTGTTGACCTTGCATGCGGCCCGGAAAATGGACGAGGTCGGAAATAAAGCAGCCCGCAAGGAAATTGCCATGATCAAGGTGGTTGCACCTAATATGGCCTGCAAGGTTATAGACTGGGCCATTCAAGCCCATGGTGGCGGTGGAGTTTCTGATGATTTTGGACTGGCGAAGGCTTATGCTCATGCCAGAACCCTGCGCTTGGCCGATGGTCCGGATGAAGTGCATCGAAATCAGATTGGCCGGATTGAATTATCCGAACAAACAAGTCAGAAATAAACAGGTCAGATGAACAACGATGGAAGATCCCTGGATTAAAATGGATCAAACTGCCCACGGCACTACCGTGCATTTTGGCGGAGATTGGGTGGTCGATTTTGGCGCGGAACTGGAACATGTCATTGAAGATATGGAACAGATTCCAAGATCGGTCCGGTTGGAATTTTCTCATATTGGCAAGATGGATACGCTTGGAGCCTGGCTCATATACAAGCTGTTGCGAAATGTGGAGAAAGAACATGGTGCCATAAAATATCATGGATTAAGCACTGACTATCAAGATCTTCTCGTTACCATCAAGGAAAATGACAATCCGGCCAAGTCAAGCCCCCCGCGTCGAAATCCAGTGATAAGCCTGGCTGAAGATATTGGTTTCGCAACCCTTTCCATTTTAGAGAGTTTTGGTCAGCTTTTGGGATTTGTGGGGCTGGTGCTGGTAAGATTTCTTGGCAGTTTCCGGGATATCAAGCGAATCAAATGGACAGCTTTGGTGTTTCAGATTGAACAGGTTGGTCTACGCGCCATGCCAATTGTGGGTTTGATCGCATTTCTGATCGGTGCTGTGATCGTAAATCAGGGCGCGGTTCAACTTCGGCAATTTGGGCTTGAAATATTTGTAGCGGATATGCTGACGGTTAGCCAATTGCGTGAGCTGGGGGTTTTATTGACGGCTATCATCGTCGCTGGACGATCAGGAAGCGCCTTTACCGCCCAAATCGGGTCAATGGTCCTGAATGAGGAAGTGGCCGCGATGGAAACGATCGGCATCAACCCGATTGATGTTCTGGTCTTGCCCAGGGTATTGGCTCTGGTGCCCGCAATGGTAATCCTCACCCTGTTTGCTGATATTATGGGGTTAATCGGTGGTGGACTGATGGCTTGGATTTCCCTTGATATTTCACCAGCTGTCTTCGCTGACCGTGTTCAGGCCGCGCTCGTTGTTCCAACCACCTATTGGGTGGGTTTGATCAAAGCTCCGGTATTTGGTGTTGTCATAGCAATTAGTGGCTGTCTTGAAGGATTGAGTGTCAAGGGAACCGCAGAAAGTGTGGGACGGCACACAACCAAATCCGTGGTACAATCGATATTTCTGGTCATCGTTCTGGATGCCGTATTTGCTGTTTTTTTCACGGCCATCGACTGGTAGGGGTGAGCGAGGATGACTGAGACGGAAAATCGAGAAATTGTTATCAAAGTCAGGGAACTGCACAATCGGTTTGGGTACCAGGTTGTTCATGACAATCTGAATATTGATGTGTACAGGGGAGAAATTCTGGGGCTTGTCGGTGGCTCTGGCACTGGCAAGTCCGTATTGATGAAATCCATAATAAACTTGATCCAACCCCAAAATGGCACCATTGAGATTTTTGGAAAAAATCAGGCTGAGCTTGGCGAAGAAGAAAAATCGAAAGAGCGCCGCAGATTTGGGGTTATGTTTCAGGATGGCGCCCTCTTTAGCTCCCTGACGGTTTCACAAAACATACAAGTGCCGCTCAAAGAATATTTCGATTTGTCCAAGAATTTGCTCCACGAAATAGCGGCCCTCAAAATTTCCATGGTTGGCTTGCCAGCTTTGGCTGGACCGAAATATCCTTCAGAGCTTTCGGGCGGCATGCGCAAGCGTGCCGGATTGGCGAGGGCTTTGGCACTTGATCCCGAAATTGTTTTTCTGGATGAACCTACGGCCGGACTGGATCCCATTGGGGCATCCAAATTTGACCGACTTATCAAACAATTAAAGGAAACGCTTGGATTAACAGTCTTTCTTGTGACTCATGATTTGGATACCCTGCACGCTGTTTGTGATCGTATAGCTGTATTGGCCGATAATCGTGTAATAGTTGTTGGTACCATCGAAGAACTGATAGAGTTTGACCACCCTTGGGTAAGGGAATATTTTTGCGGTGCTCGTGCCCGAGCAGCTGGCATTACAGGTTAGACAAGGACCACAATGGAAACCAGAGCCCATCATTTGTTAATCGGACTTTTTGTGATCATGGCGATCATAGGGTTTTTCATGTTCTCTATCTGGATTACCAAAGGTGAAATTGGCAAATCCTATACCGAATATGAAATTGTCTTTTGCGAATCCATCACGGGTCTTGGCACCAGTGCCGATGTTATGTTTAATGGTATTCCGGTCGGCAAGGTCACGGAGATTGATATTGTTGAGGAGGACTTGAGCGCAGTTAAAGTGACGGTTCGCGTGGAAAATCAGAATGATCCCAATTTTTATAAAAATACACATGCTGTTCTCTCCTCGGTCGGATTGACCGGTATTGCTTTTGTGCAATTGGTAGGAGGAGGCCATGATGATGACCAGTCAAACACATGCCCGGTGATCACGTCTATTGCGATTGGGCCAAACGTCATTCAGGCTGATACATCCCCGTTTCATCAATTGATATCCAATGTGCCCGAGCTTCTGGGTGGTCTGGGAGATATTGCTGAAAGTCTCGAGAAATTGTTGGACGAGGAGAACCAGAACAATGTCAAAAGAATTCTGGTAAATGCCGATAAGGCTATTGCTGCGATTGCTGATCAGTCAGAAAAATTCGATGATCTGATTGATAAAATTTTGGCGGCGATAAAAGACATCAAGACACTGGCTGGATCAGCTCAGGGTGTGATGGTAAAAATCGACAAGGCCATGGATGAGGATATCAAGAAGATATTCAATAGTGCCAGTGACTTGATGGATAAACTCAATACGCTGGTGGCGGATAATAAACAGGCAATAACATCTTTTTCAAATGAGGCTTTACCCGAGATGTCGCTGTTGATCAGCGATGCGCGCCGTCTGGCAGAGGCCCTCACATATCTTGCAGAGCAGTTGGAATCGGATCCAGCATCCATAATATTTGCGCGCCCAAAACCAGAATTCGAGCCGGAGCAATAGCATGAAAAATTATCAGGAAAGTAACTCAGAATTTTTCTTTTACGCCAGTCCGGTAAGAGTAGTCTTGATTTTGATGATCAGCCTGTCGTTGGCGGGTTGCGGGTCACTGGTGGATTTTGGTGGTGGAGAGCCACCAGCGATTTATCGTTTATCCCCAACCCAAACTTCATCTCCAGGGGTTGGGGGTGGCTGGTCCATTCAAATAGACCAGCCCACTATCATTGCGGCCCTGAGGGGTGATGAAATTGCGGTCACAAAAAACGGGTCTCGGATTGAATATTATGCCGATGCAATTTGGGTGGATCGTACGGCGCGGGTGGTACAGCGTTTTTTGTTGGAAAGATTTGAAGACGCTCCAGACGTGTTCGCTACCAGCATGGGTAATCTACCAACAGACTGGACCCTTCAGCTGGATATAAGGGATTTTACTGCTCATGCAGATGACGACCAGTTAGGGGCTACCGTGACACTGAATGTCTCTGCTATGCTTCTGCAACAAGCAAAGCCGGTGGCAGTTCGTGGTCAGAAGAAATTCTTGATCACTGTGACGGCCTCGACGCAAATGCTCGATGCTGTGGTCCCGGCCTTTGGACGAGCTCTTGAAAAACTCGCCAGTGATATTTTGCGGTGGGTAGACGAATTGGCTGATTAACGGTCGTTGATAATCGATTCAATGATTCCGAGAGACACGCCACTGATCATAATCCGTCCATTTTGAATCATCATTGCCAGATTGATTGGTATATCACCGGAAGGCCCCGTCTCTTGGCCTGCTGGCATTACCAAGGCCTGAGCCGCATCCCCGTCAATCAGGCCAATATGAGACAAAAAATTTGCCAATAATGCCACGTTAGATGTTTGCAAATTCAGTGCACCAAGCGGGCGCAATGTTTCATCTAGAGCCAGACTACCAGTTCCGATAAGTGCATCTGATGCCCAGGCCAACATAACCCGATTAACCTCGAACGTACCGCCCCCGTCACGCCAGCTGGCAAAGCTGTCGGCTTGCGGTTCGGGCATCTGATGACCCCGGATTGTAATCTGAAATTCCAGGGCGGATAAAAGAAGGGAATCACTTTCGAACCCCGAGACCTCCCGTCTTGCCATGAACGAAATATCGGCTATCTCAGGTGCAAAAAGCCGATTCTCCGCATTGGCAATAGCTGTATCGTTTCCGTGGATACGTAAATGGACAGAAACATAATCGAACGGAGGGTTTGCTAATCCCCGTTCTCTGGCAAAGGCCGCAGACGTGCCTTCAAAAGATAAACGGGTTCCACCATCCGATGTTTTTCGCAAACTTGCGCGTATGGGTCCGGTCTCAACTGAGAATCGGGAATATCCAGTTCTGTTCAGGATTATTCTCATCTTGCTGATATCGGCGGAGGCAATAAGGTGAGAGAAATTCCAGGGCTGGACAAAAATCTCCATACGGGGTGAGGTTACTTCAAACCGGACCAGGTCATTGACCAGTGTTATTTCCGCATCTTTAAGTTCCAGTATTAACCTGTAGGGAAATCCTGAGACCTTAAAGGATTTATATTCCAGTTCCGCACCGCTACTTTCCAGCTCATCCAGCCTGTCCGAAAGATAGGATTCAGCATAATAGGCCAGATAATACCAATAGCCGCTATAGGCGATGGTTAAGACTAAGACGAAAATTACGAGTGATTTCAGTTTCATGACGACACTCTGGTTTGATGGGCTCGCTTATCAATCATATGATGGCTGAAGGGTTTTGGTTTAACTCCGCTGTGGCGTTTTCGATGGATCTTTCCAGATTGGCCATGAATTCGTCTCTGGCTAAACCCGGCTCAATCGGCGGCAAGGCCTTGAGAATAATGGTCCCTGGATATCGGAGGTATGTTTCCTGGCTCCAGAACTGACCAGCATTAAGAGCCATCGGCACCACCGGAATCTGCAGGCTTTTGTAAATAGCATAAATGCCAGATTGGTAGTCCGTTTTGGTATCAGTACCAATTCGAGTTCCTTCAGGAAAAATAACTATCGGCCTTCCAATTCGAATGGCTTCCTTGGCTTGGCGGAGCATTGGTTTTAATGCTCTTGGCCCGGCAGAGCGGTCAACAGCTATCATTTTAACTTTACGGCAGTACCAGCCGAACAGCGGAATTCCCAATATCTCTTTTTTAATCACAATGGCGGGATCTTCTAACAACCCGTGAAAAATTGTTGTCTCCCACATGGACTGATGTTTGCAGGCCACAATGCAGCGATTGGATTTCATATTCTCCAGGCCTTCGATTCTGACATTGATATTGGCGACCACGGGCAGGATTTTCTGGACGCCGCGGGACCAGAGAATTTGTACCAAAAGGGCTTTTTTTCTGGGCATCAGCAGTGCAAAAAGCGTCAAAACGCAGCAAAAAGCAGTCCAGATATAAAAAATACCATTAAAAAGAATTGAGCGAATGATCAACACCGGCCCATCAGCTTTCAGAAGGAGTCAGGGCTGATCGCGTCAGGCGCGTCAGATATTTACTGTATTCTATCAAAAGGGATGGCAATGCTTCACCTCGGGGAACAGCTACAGGATAGAGCGTAATGTTGTGGCTCAGGCCCTCAAATTCAAGGATGGTTCTTGGCATGTGATAATCGGTGGTCACGATAAGGATAGAAGTGAAATTGTTATCCTCCGCCCAGCCTATGGCTTCTTCCGCATTTGTGCGGGTATCTGTGGCATTCCAGCCCAGATCAATACAACAGTCTGCAAGCTCCTTATTCCCGCCAATGGCGTTCAATATGGTTTCTTCGCTCAGCTTCTGGTTAACACCCGAAATCAAAAGTCTTTTTCCATAACCTTTGCTTAATTTGTCCAGACCCGCCTGAATACGGCCGCTTCCACCGGTCAAAACCACTATTCCATCTGCTGTGACCCGTTCATCATCAAGAGCGATTTTTGGTAAAATGGACAGGAACCAGAAAAAACCCAGTCCCCATAAAACCACAAGGGGAATGAGTGTGAGCAATGCCATTTTGACAAACTTTCTGAATTTTCTTTTATTCATGGTTTCACCTGGGAAATAGCCTTAAATAGTTTGTGCTAGGTTTCGTAATACCGTTACCCAAGCGGTTAACATTGCAAGCACGGCTATCAGAAAGGGCATACTGAGCATTAAAATTGTCTGAGTGCCAGTAAGGGCTAATCGTGGCAGAAAACCTGCACCCAAATCCGAAGCCAGTGAGCTTATGGCATAAAGAGTGACAAGGCCAATAAGGAACCCGATAGCGGCACCTTTGAACCCCAAAATCATGAAATGATGGCGAAATTCCCTGGCTATCATTAAGTCTTCCGCTCCCATGAGGTGAATGATATCGACAGTTTCCCGGTGAGCCGCCAGCCGGGCGCTGGTGGCAAAAACCACGATAATGGCTGTGGCCATTACGATAAGAAGAACCGCTGTGGCAGCGGCTGATTCTAGAGCCTTGGAGAGGGAAACCAATCGCCCCATCCATTGTTGGTGATCATCGAGGGTAGCATTGGGAGCAATCTGGATAATACTGGCACCCAGCGCCCTGCTATCAAAACGTATTTCTGACGATATGGTGATATTTATCAGCGCGGGTATGGGCAGATCATCAGAGACATTTCCCGAGCCAAGCCAGGGTTCAAGGAGAGCAATCAAATCATTGTCTGTTAGAGATTCGGCACTAACAATGCCCGGTGTACGGTGTAAAAGCTCAAGCACAGCTTCCGTTTGTCTTTCACGTTCGTCCCGATCCTGGTGCACGATTTGAACGGTCATGCTTTGGGCCAGATCAGTTGACCAGCCTTGAGTGACATTATAGACCGCGAGCCCCGATGCTGCGCTCAACACAGCAAGATATGTCATGACTGCGATAAGGCCTGGCAGCACGCGCCCGGCCTCTTTCCCGGCTGGTAAAAATCGCAATCTGGCTCGACGTTTCACTCTGTTGCTCTTTTGCTCATCTAGAGAGCCTCATGGCTTATCAGTTTTCCCTTGCTCAAAGTCAAAATTGAAGCGGGCACATTTTGAATCAAGTTATGGTCGTGTGTGGCTATAACGGTCGTGGTCCCGATCTTGTTCAGTTCGACAAATAAATGCATGAGACGCTCTGCCATCTCGGGGTCAACATTTCCAGTCGGTTCATCAGCCAAAAGCAAATCCGGTCTGGCAATAACGGCTCTGGCTATTGCAAGTCGCTGTTTTTCTCCCCCTGACAAAGTTTGTGGTCTGGCCTCCATCCTGTCTCCCAGCCCCACCCAAGAGAGAAGTTCTTTAGCATGATCCGTAATCATCTCATCGACGCCTCCGGCCAACCGGAGCGGCAGAGATACATTATCGACAGCAGACAAATGGTCCAGAAGCCGGAAATCCTGAAAGACCACACCGATTCTGCGCCGATAAGATGGTAATTCATGACGTTTCAATGAGGCTAGGTTTTTGCCAAAAATAGTGACCAGCCCACGGGAAGGCCTGTGCGCCAGATAGAGGAGCTTCAGAAGCGAGCTTTTACCCGCCCCACTGGGACCGGTCAGGAAGTGAAAAGAGCCTGGTGCCAGCTCAAAACTGATGTCCTGAAGAACTTCCGCTCCCATCCCGTATCTCATGCCCACATTTTCAAATTTAATCACGGTAGGCTAAACCCCAAAATGATTTACATTTGCATCATTCGTAAAGGAAATTTACACTGACTTCAGTGCACGGTCCAGCGGCTGTGTGTGTGATTGTTTTGCCTATGAAGTAAATATTGGATAGATTGTGCGGCGATATGCCAGTGCAAGACGATTTTGGGAATCCATAGACAATGCAAATAGCCTGCCCCAACTGCAATTCCCGCTATCGGGTGCCTGATGAGTCCATCGGGCCAGGAGGCCGCCGTGTCAAATGCGTAAAATGCGATAATATCTGGCTGGCTGAGCCTGAGGCCAGTTCAGAGGAGACTCTTCCCGAAGAGCAGATTGTGTCTGGCGAGAGTGCTGTCGAGTCTGAAGAGGCGGGGCCTGACACTGATGAAAATGTGTCAGGAGACAGCTCTGAAGTCCCTAGAACGGATCCGGAAGATGGAAAGGAACTTCAAGAGTC
The DNA here is from genome assembly GCA_022571175.1 of Pseudomonadota bacterium. Taxonomy (GTDB): domain Bacteria; phylum Pseudomonadota; class Alphaproteobacteria; order Sphingomonadales; family SMXR01; genus JACZYI01. The sequence continues at coordinate 581 of JACZYI010000022.1, read as the reverse complement.
CGCCGGGAGTGAAGAAAAAATCACTCAACAATCGAAAGCTGAAGCAGATCACGCCAAGGCAAGCGATCACCAGCAAGAAGAAGCCGCCGCTCGCCGGCGCAAGATGAGGGAGGAGCGTAAGCGAGATCAATCGGATGAACAGCTAAAATCTAAATCTGGATCCTCATTCGGCTGGGTAGCGCTGATCCTGTTTATTGTGGGCCTAAGCGGATCAGCCTATTTCTGGAAGCAGGAAATTTCACAGACTTGGCCGCCAGCAACCATTCTTTATGATTTGATTGGTATGGATGTTGAGACGGAAGGGGATGATAGATCATCCGAACAAAAGCCCGCAATTGACTATGCATCTATAACAAAGGTCACTCAGACAGCTGAGACAACCAGTGAGGCCGATGGAACAAGAAATTTGATTGTGAGGGGGGATATAGAAAATATTTCTGAACAGACGATTCCTGCACCAGATCTTATCGGCATTTTACGTGATTCGGAGAACAGAGAAATTTTTAGATGGTCGTTTGGATTGCAAATTGAATCGATTCCAGCCTCAAGCTCGGTATCGTTTGAGACCATCACAGAGAATA
>JACZYI010000181.1 GCA_022571175.1 Pseudomonadota bacterium | reverse complement strand
AACGGTACAACCGGGATGCGGGGACCGAGGGTTTGCCGCAGAAAAATTACACCGATGGGGCCATGAAAGCCCTTCAGAAGCATGATTGGCCCGGAAACGCGCGTGAATTACGCAATCTGGTGCGCCGCCTGGCGGCTCTTTATTCAGAAGAGACCATTGATGCGCAGATTATTCAGAAAGAGCTGCAGTCCGGGCGCAAAAGGGAGGCGTCCCAGAAGCATAAATCGCTGGCCCAAGAAAGCCTGTCAGCGGCGGTGGAACATCATCTGGAGATTTATTTTGATGCTCATCTGGGGGCGCTTCCACCGGACGGGCTTTATGGCCGTATCCTCCACGAAATTGAACGGCCCTTGATTATCCGTGCCCTGATGGCCACCCGGGGCAATCAAATCTCTGCCGCTAGATTATTGGGCCTGAATCGAAATACCCTCCGAAAAAAAATCACCGATCTCAAAATTGACGTCAAAAGATTGCCGCTTTCCTGAGAGAGACTGTTTACCAATTACCCTTGAGGGCGATTTTATGTGGCTTTCATATGACTCCTGTTGTATTTATGCACCTCGTTGCCCTGTTACCCCGATGAACTGGAGCATTTAGACCAAAATGACCGAACAGATTAAGGAAACCGCTCCCGCTAGTGATTGGTTTTTCAAGACCTTTCGCTACCGATTTTCCAAATGGTCGCGCCGCGTCCGGCTTACCAGCAAGCTTGAGATCGGGGTGGCCGTGCTGGCGGTTGTATCGGTTTTCGCCACCTTTATATCGCTTTCGCGAAAGTCCGCCCCCTTTGATCTGACCACACCTATTATCCGGGTGCTGCTGCTGTCCAATGTGGTTTTTCTGCTGGCTTTGGCGGGCCTGATCACCCGCAGGCTGGTGCGTATCTGGGTTGCGCGGCGCGAGCATCTGGCCGGTTCCAGACTGCAGAGCCGCATGGTGGGCCTGTTTTCAGCCATTGCCATTGTGCCTCCCATTTTGATGGCGGTCTTTTCTTCCCTGTTTCTGGAGTTTGGTGTGCAAAGCTGGTTTTCAGTGACGGTCAAGACCGCGGTAGAAGAATCTCTGGCGATTGCGGAATCCTACATATCCGAGCATCGAAGGGCGATCGAGTCCGACATCATTGCCATGGCCAATGATTTGAACCAGCAAGCACCGCTCGTGGGTCCGGACTATCAATTATTGCAGCGCCTGGTGGAGAATCAGACCGCCATTCGTGCCCTGAACGAGGCGATTGTCTTTACAAGCGATGGCTCGGTGCTGGCACAGTCCACCATGAACTTGGATCTCGGGCCCGATCGGGTGCCAAGTTCTTTGATGCAAAGGGTGAGTGAAGGTGAGCTGGTGATTATTTCGGCCGCCGATGACGACCGGGTACGCGCCATTATCAAGCTCGACAATTTTTTTGATGCCAACCTGTATGTCTCCCGTTTTGTGGATGCCCGGGTCTTGGCACGGGTTTCAGCAGCGCAGGGTGCGGTTGCAGATTATCAAAGTCTAGAGGATGAGCAGTCATCGATTCTGCTTGGCTTCAATATCATGTTTTTGATTGTGGCTTTGCTCATTTTGATGGCGGCGGTCTGGCTGGGCATGTCTCTGGCAAATCAGCTGATTGAGCCGATTGCCCGCCTGGTTGATGCCTCTGACAAGGTGGGGCGCGGCGATCTGGATGTGAAATTGCCGGATATGAAACGAAGCGATGAGCTGGGCCTGCTGTCCCGCGCCTTTAGCCGAATGACCCGCGATTTGAAACGCCAGCAAAAGGAATTATTGGCGGCCAACGAACAGCTCGACGGAAGGCGACGTTTCACCGAAGCGGTACTTTCCGGCGTTTCCGCCGGTGTTATCGGCCTTGATCTGGAAGGCAAGGTAACCCTGCCAAACCGGGCTGCACGCGATTTTCTTGACGCCACAGATGAAGATTTGAAAGGCAAGGCTCTTGATGTGGTCATGCCTGAAGTGGCACCGGTTTTTTTGCGCTTCAAAAGCAGCGGCGAGGACAGCATTGAAGCGCAGGTGACGATTGGCATAGGGGTTGCAGCCAGAACTTTGATGGTGCGCATCTCCACCGAAGAAAGCGGGGGTGAGGTGATGGGCTATGTGGTTACCTTCGATGACATTACAGACCAGCTTGCTGATCAGCGCATTGCCGCCTGGGCCGATGTGGCCAGGCGCATCGCCCATGAGATCAAAAATCCTCTGACTCCAATTCAACTGTCGGCCGAACGCCTGCAGCGTAAATATCAAAGCGAAGTCACAAGCGACCCGGAGATCTTCACCCAGTGCACTGAGACCATTATCCGTCAGGTGGGAGACTTGAGGCGGATGGTGGATGAATTTTCGTCCTTTGCGCGCATGCCGGCACCGGTTTTTAAAACCGAGGATGTTGGTATCATCGTCCGTCAGGCAGTATTCCTCCAGGAGGTTGCACTTCCGGCTATCAAGCTGGAATTGATAAGTCCCGAAAGTGAAATAAGCTTGTTTTGTGATGGTCGCCTTCTGGCGCAAGCACTGACCAACCTGATTAAAAATGCCAGTGAAGCCATACAGGCCGGTACGGGAGAGGCTGCCGATGGCGACCGCGCACCGGCGGGCGAAATAACCATCAGGGTCACGCTCAAGAAGAACAGTCTGGAACTCCAGATTGAAGATAACGGCATCGGATTGCCGGAAGAACTGGCCGAGCGGCTTGCTGAACCCTATGTGACCACACGCACCAAAGGCACCGGCCTGGGGCTGGCCATCGTGCGCAAGATTATGGAGGACCATGGCGGCACGCTGAAACTCAGGAACCGTCAGCCCCGGGGAGCAGTAGCGGTCCTGACTTTTAATTTAAAGGCTTTGAATGCAAAAGCGCGCATTGCCGAGGCTTTAGGTGCAAGCAGCATCGAGACAAAAACTGATGAAAAAGGAATGGAGGCGACCGGGCATGGCGCTTGATATTTTAATCATTGATGACGAACAGGATATTCGTGAGCTGGTGGCGGGCATTTTATCCGATGAAGGATATGAGACCCGAACCGCTGCTGACAGCGATGGCGCCTTTCGCGAGATTGAATCGCGCCAACCGTCACTTCTAGTGCTGGATATATGGCTTCAGGGCAGTAAAAAAGACGGCCTTGAAATTCTGAAAATCGTCAAAAACCGCTTCAAGGACCTGCCGGTTATTATGATCTCTGGCCATGGCAATATTGAAACGGCAGTGGCTGCTATCAAGCTGGGCGCCTATGACTTTATAGAAAAGCCGTTCCAGGCCGACAAGCTTGTGCATCTGGTTGGCCGGGCTACCGAGGCTGAACGGCTGAGGCGGGAAAATGAGGATCTGAAAATTAAAGCCGGGCTGGTGACCGAGCTGACCGGACGCTCCAATGCCATTGCCGCCCTCAGACAAACCATAGACAAGGTTGCACCAACCGGTAGCCGGGTTATGATTTTTGGTGGCTCGGGCAGCGGCAAGGAGGTTGTGGCCCGGCTTATTCATCAGCGCTCGCAACGCAGTGCCGGATCCTTTGTGGTTGTGAATTCTGCTGCCATTGAACCCGAGCGCATGGAGAGCGAATTGTTTGGCGTGGAACAAAATGGCACGCTGGTAAAAGTAGGACTGCTGGAGCAGGCTCACGGCGGCACACTTTATCTGGATGAGGTGGGAGACATGCCCGGCCCCAGTCAGGCCAAAATTTTACGGGTTTTGACCGACCAGCGTTTTGCCCGCGTGGGCGGCACCAACAAGGTTGAGGTGGATGTACGGGTCATCAGTTCAACCAGCCATAATCTGGATCCGGCACTGGGGGAGAGTAATTTCAGGGAAGACCTGTATCACCGCCTGAATGTAGTGCCACTCACCATAACGCAAAAGTTATGTGGCATCCCGGTGCCCAATTACCGCGTATCGTTGTGGATATGGATTCACTTGTTCCTCGTAATGC